>NZ_LVWH01000177.1:0-58356 GCF_001909045.1 Paenibacillus sp. P3E
TAATAATATATCATGATATATTAAGATTGTCGACGTATGCATGGTATTTCTGACAAGGGGATGCAAAAAAGCAGACCCCCTTTTGAGAGATCTGCTTTTTCGAACTCGTACAATGATTAAGAAAATTAAGCTTCGATAATTTCCACCGAAGTCATTTTGTCGCGCCCCTGGAACGCATCTACCTTGTCCATACCTTCTACAACTTTACCGAATACGGTGTGTACGCCGTCTAGGTGTGGTTGTGGAGCATAAGCGATGTAGAATTGGCTTCCGCCAGTGTTTTTGCCGGCATGCGCCATAGCCAGCGAACCGCGTTCATGCTTGTTCGGGTTGATCTCGCAGTTGATGGTGTAGCCTGGGCCGCCGGAGCCTGTACCATTTGGGCAACCGCCTTGAGCTACGAAGCCAGGAATCACACGGTGGAAGACCAGACCGTTGTAAAAGCCGTCTTTCGCCAGCTTTTCGAAGTTGGCAACCGTGTTAGGTGCATCATTTTCAAACAGATCGATCAGCACGACGCCGCCATTTTCAAGAGTAATTTTCGCTTGCTTTGCCATATGTAAATACCCCTTTCGAAATTACAGATGTTGAACACTTTTATTAGTTTACTATGAAATCACGCACAAAGCAAAGCAGACGGAAGAGAATTCCGCCTGCTGTATGCTGCTTCACATTCTCAAAGTAATAACTTACTTCATCACCGTCTGCTTCGCAATGCGAGCCGGGATCACATCATTGGCAATAATGTCCTGATGAGACTCGCGCCGGACCACAAGATCACTTTGCCCGTTCTGCACGAATACAACTGCCGGACGGCGAATCCGGTTATAATTGCTGGCCATCGAGTAGTTATAGGCCCCTGTGCAGGCTACGGCGAGCAGATCCCCGCTCTCCACCTTCGGCAATTCCACATCCCAGATCAGCATATCACCGCTTTCGCAGCATTTGCCGGCAATGGATACTGTTTCTTCATTCGGTTCAGCCGCACGGTTGGCCAGCAGTGCCTCATATTTGGATTCATAGAGTGCCGGACGCGGATTGTCAGTCATTCCGCCGTCAACGGCAACATATTTACGCACACCTGGAATCTCTTTGTTCGTACCAACAGTGTAGAGCGTAGTTCCGGCATCGCCCACAATGCTGCGGCCAGGCTCTACCCAGATTTGTGGCAGCGACTCGCCAATACCGGCAAAATGCGTCTTCACCGCACCCGTGATCGCTGCGACATATTCAGATACCTTCAGCGGTGTATCACCTTCCACATAACGAATACCGAAGCCGCCGCCGAGATTGACTACCGGGAACGATACACCAAGGTCTTCCTTTACCTTCCGTGTAAATTCAGCAATCCGCTCTACCGCAAGCTCGAAACCTTCCGTTTCAAAAATCTGTGAACCGATATGGGAGTGAACGCCCAGCAGGTGGAGATTGTTTTTCTCCGAAGCCAGTCTTACCGCTTCCTGCGCAGAGCCATTGCCAATATCGAAACCAAACTTTGAATCGGTCTGGCCGGTGGAAGCATACGCGTGATGGGCATGCGCCTCTACACCCGGGGTCACCCGCAGCAGGATATTAACGGTGACTTCCTTGCGCTGGGCAATGGCCTGCAGCATGCTGAGCTCCACCAGATTATCGACCACGAAGCAGCCGATTCCGGCATCAATCGCCATCTCCATTTCATCCGGCGTTTTGTTGTTGCCGTGGAAATGGATACGCTCTGCCGGAAATCCGGCCTGAAGCGCAGTATACAACTCCCCATCCGATACAACATCCAGAGACAGTCCTTCTTCGTCGGCCAAGCGGCACATCGCCATAACCGAGAAGGCTTTGCTGGCATAAGCAACCTGAAATCCGAGCCCGGATGCGGTAAAAGCCTCCATGTACTCGCGGCACCGGCGGCGGACCAATTGCTCGTCCACTATATATAGCGGGGTACCATACTCCGCCTTCAATTCTGTCACATCACATCCGCCAATCTCCAGATGATTGGCATCATTAATTCGGCTCGTCCCGTGTAAAAACATTTGTGCAGTCCTCCAATTTCTGTGGAAAGTCTTGTTCCACCCTGTCTATTTAGTGTATTCAGTATAGCAGACAAAGGGAACACCATTGAATGGACTAATTTGCAGTTGATTTGTATTTTACTACGACTTGTCCTTTTTCTTCTGAACGGGCGCCATCCGTGTATTGTCTCTGGTTTTGTTGAAGGATGGCCTTGTTTTGGAGCTGAGAACCGGCTGACGCAGAAGAATCGCGCCCATCTCCTTTGCATTAAACGGTATAAACGGCCACATATAAGAAGAATTGTAGGAACGGTGCGTAGTCAGCAGAATCACCAGCAGCGTAGAGCCGATCATAAAGCCCGGCACCTGGAACGCTGCCACGGCGAGCAGCAGTGCAAGCCTGACAATCCGGTTGGCCAGCCCCAGCTCATAACTCGGTGTGGCAAACATACCAATAGATGCGACAGCCATATACAGCACCACCTCATTGACGAAGAGGCCTGTCTTAACGGCAATGTCACCCACCAGGATGGCGGCAATGAGACCCATCGCCGAGCCGAGCGGGGTCGGAGTGTGCACAGCTGCCATTCGGAGCAGATCGACCCCAAGCTCGACGAGAAGAAATTGGGCAAGGAGCGGAATTTTGGCCGTTTTCTGCGGTCCGATGAAATCAAGCACTGCCGGTTTCAGCTCAGGGTGAATTACGAGCAGCATCCAGAGCGGCAGCAGGAACAATGAGGCGAAAATCCCAATGAAGCGTACCCAGCGCAGATATGTCCCCATAAATGGGGTCTGACGGTTCTCCTCAGCGTGCTGGCATAGATCAAAAAAGGTTGTCGGCAGAACCATTACGCTCGGTGAAGTGTCGACAAAAACCACCACCCTGCCTTCCAGCAAATGGGATGCGACAACGTCCGGTCGCTCTGAATAGCGTACCATCGGGTAGGGATTCCATCCCCCGTCCACGATAGCTTCCTCCAGCTGTTTGTCAGCAAGCGGGATCCCCTCAATATTCACACTTTTAATTTTGTCGGTAACAGCCTTCACCTGAGTTTTATCAACAATATCGTCAATATATGCCACACAGACATCCGTACGTGTGCGGCGGCCCACCTGGTGTAACTCATACTTCAGACCTGGATCGCGGATCCGTCTTCTGACTAGAGCGACATTGCTCAGGAGTGTCTCTGTGAATCCGTCCCTGGCTCCGCGTACTACCCGTTCAATAGAGGGTTCATCGGGATTGCGCGAGGGATAGGAACGGGTATCCATGATGATAACTTTAGTCTCACCTTCAAGAAAAAAAACACTCATTCCTGAAAGGACCTTGTTGATGCTCTCGCTTAATAATTCCCCTTTCTCCACCTGCAAGTGAGGAATGAATTCTGTCATAAAGCTGGCCAGGACATCCGTGGAAATATTCTCAGGGGTAAGATACGTCAAGCGCTTAAGGATTTCATCGATGATCGTATCTTTGGCGAATCCGCTGATGCACAGCAGTGCCGCCTTGCGCCCGCCAAAGGTCATCTCCCGGAGCACCACATCAAAGGATGAACCCAAACCCATCACTTCGGTAAGTGTATTTTTGGTATCCTCCAGCTTAAGCGGGATTGTATCATCCCCCTGCCAATAAGTGATAGACTGCTTGAGAGAATTGGACAGCTCCGCATCGCGTTTCTCCTGCAGGGGATCCTCGTTCTTCTTATTTTCCGCCTTATCCTCATTAGTTTTCTTTGCACTTTTTCCTTTTGGATCGGATGGGCTCGCCTGGACTTTCCCTGCTGACCCTTCCCCGGACTGCTTGTCGGCAGCTCCATCATCCGGTTCTGTCTCAGATCCGTCGTCCTCTGACTCCTCATCGTCTCCGAACAATCGGGCAAAAAAGCCCTTTTTCTTGCTCTCCGGCTCCTCTGATCCCAGTTCCTCCGATGCTTCAGCATCCTGTGTACCATCTCCGGCTGAACTCTTAGGGGCACTGGTGCTGCCTTGTGCAGAATCAACGGTTGTGGAGGGTTCCTCGGTTTTTGCCGTTCCTTCTTGATCCTGTGTTCCTTCTTGATCCGGTGTGCCTACCCCATCCGATGGCTCAAGATCGTTGCTATATCCGGTTGCCCCGGCGTCCACACCCATGTCCACACCGCTGTCCACATCGCTGCCTTTGGGATGGCTGGCTTCATCATCTGTCTTTCCAGCTATAGCGGGTGGACTGTCAGTCGACTGATCCCCTGTACCAAGCTCACCAGAGGCTTCAGTGTCCTGTCTCCCTGTCCCTTCGTTTGCCTTTGCATCAACATCGGCATGTGTCTCGGTCTCCGCTTCCCCGGTCTCCTCGTCATCTCCAAACAAAGAGGCCAGGAATCCCTTCCCGCCGTTCCCCGGCTCTTCTGCACCGGGTTCCTCCGCTGCTTCAGTATCCTGAGTCTGGCAGACTCCGGGAGATGAAGCCTCTGCGTCGGCCTTGTCTTTAGCTGTAGCCCCCTTTGTATCAGGTGTCCGGGTTGCATTGCCCGCATCCGCTTGTGGGGAGTCTCCATCAGCGGTACCCAGCTCTGCCGATGCTTCCATCTTGGTTGTCCCTGTCTCTGCTTCACTTCCGTCTTCCATAGCAGCCCCAGGTTCGGCTCCGGCAGAAGCCGCAGATTGATCATCTGTACTGGAAGCCTCCTCGGATTGCCCCCTGGCATCCTCACCGTCCTTTCCAGACTCCTGTTCCTTGTCATGCGGTTCTTCCATGTAATATCCGCTGTGAACATACTTTATCACACCATAACCTCCTTTTACTGTCGGTACACAAACCAATCGAACAAAGAGCCCGCAACCTTGCCGCAGACCATTGCCATGAGCAGCCCGAAGAGCAGGTGAGTCATATGCAGACGCTTGGCCAGTATAGGCAGCACATTCAGTACCTCGGTCAGGGCCGCAGCCAGCATACCGACAAATACCCCGTCAAACAGACCTACTGCAAGCTCTACCAAAGGCCCGGCGGTAATCCGCCAATTCCAGAAATCTGACATGGTGCCAAGCAGCGAGCCTCCCACCATAGCCCCTTCATACCAATGCACTTTATCGTAGGAGGAGGTCAGCTGAGCCAGCCGGGGTACCATATCCAGTACGATGAAAAGAGCGATTACCCCGCCGCCTACCGCAATGCCTCCGGCAATGCCAAGCAGCAGATTCAGCGCCAGCGTCAGCTGTGCGGTCATGTTCATTCCTCCGAATGCCCGGAGGCTTCATCTCCACGGCGTTTTAGTTTGCTGTACTCTTCGTTGACTACATAATGGTCGATATTTTTCTGGTAGAGGAACATCTCCACTTCAAGCGGCGTCGGCTCCTCGTTCCACTTTTTCTTAAAGAGATGATTGAAGAAAATCACCATGCCAAACCCAATGCCGAGCGAATAGGCAATCTGAAACACATACGGATGTTCATCCCTGTGGCCCGTCAGCATCTCAACAATCCTGACCTGCACCTCCAGCATGCTGACATCAGCATGGAAATTCATAATCGTAAGCGCCGAGCCGAAGAACAGCAGCAGCCAGACCAGGATAAACAAGGCAATGGAGGGTTTCCGCGACTCCACAGGCCCTTCAATCTGCACCAGGGTCCGCCCTTCGCCAATCGGCTGAATATCTGCTCCCGGCAAAAGGTCCTGAATCTTTGGAATGACCGTCAGCAGGTCAATCAGGATCAGATTACCGTCACTTTGGGCAGGGTCCAGCAGCAGGAGTGAATACAGCGGCTCTCTCCACTCCGGATCGGTTATCAAATAAGCCACATCCCGCAGCAGAACACCTTTGCCTTGGGGTACCGTCACCCGGTTTTTGAGCTGTATGTAAATTGCAGGAGCCGGATGGGCAGTCATGGACGGACACCTCCTGAAGGATCTGATGTGAAGCGGCAACGAGCAAGAATAACGGTAGTATGGGAGAAAAGGTTTATTTTTACTCTTGGACTGTGCAAAACAATGGTTTGACTTCATCGTAAGCAGGGGAACACAATCACTTACTCCCTGCTTCATACTTCATGTACAAATAGAAACGGCTGCGCCGCCCCTCACAGGACAGTACAGCCGTTATAGGTTTATTGGGAAAGAAGCTGGATATGGAGCAGCCCGTGCTTAGCTTCAGTGAACAGTACCAGCCTCATTTTCTTCAGACTTTACAGTATCGTACCATTCATTCACTTCACGGGTAATCTGCTCACCGCCGCCCGCTCTCCATGACGCCACAAAATCATCGAAAGCTGCCAGCGGCTGTTCCCCGTATATGATCGCACTAAACACCTCATTCTCCAGGTTGTTCAGATAGTCGAGCCTCGATTTCATGGTTTCCGTTGCGGGTCCGGTGAACATGTCTTTGTGGGATTTGTCCTTCTGCTGTAAAAGCAATTTGGCCGCTGCCGGAGTACTTTTACCATAATTCACCGCGATATCCTTCTCCAACCGGGTAGACGGCTCCTTGCCATCCGCAAGATTGAGCATCGCCTGAAGCTGGGCGTAAGGGATACGAGCTCCGTCGCGGACCAGCAGATAACGGATGCTATTCACGTAACCGCCGGAAATTTTGTCACTGGGCAGCATCTTGCCGCTGGCGCTCAGCTCATAGTCATAACCTGCAAACAGCCCATTCTCCAGCCCGCTCCCCGTTTGCGGGGCCGCAAAGTTGTCGAACAGATAATTCTCGTAGGTAAAAAAGGCTTCCGGGTGCTTCATGGCTTTGCTGATCAATGTAACTCCATTGGAGAACGGTGTACCATGGCGCATGACGGTTCCATCCGGTCCGGCGGGAATGACACCCGGTGTCCAAACTGCACCCGGAACATTCTGCAGTGTATCCTTCAAAGGCCAGCCGCTCATCCAGTAAGGACCGGGAATAATTCCCGCTATGCCGGCAACAGCAGGCTCCGCAGTCTTGTTCTCATCCCAGAGCGCTGCCTCCTGAGGAATGTAGCCCTTGCTGTGCCATTCTCTCAGCTTCGCAAGCCCCTGCGCGATCGCAGGGTTCACAGAGCCGAACTCCAGCTTGCCGTCCGGTCCGGTGTTCCACTGATCTGGAAGAGCGCCATAAGCACCGAAGATCCAGGAAGGGTCCCCCATCCATGTACTCATCGTCGATTTGAAGCCGATACTTAGCGGAATAACCTGATCGGGCGCCAGGCCGTCCGGATTGTGCGCTTTGAAGGCCTCCATGACCTTTTCAAGCTCTTCCATGGTGGCGGGCACCTGCAGATGCAGTTTATCCAGCCAATCCTGGCGGTACCACAAAATATAGTCATGATTATATGCATAATCAAGAACAGGCAGACCCATTTTCCGGTCTCCGCGGCTGTAGGGATTCCACACGTCCGGGTCCTGGGCCATCGCTTCCTTCCAGGTAGATGAGGCATAGGCATCGAAGAGTTCTCCTACTTCGGCATACAGTCCGGAATCAATCAGATCCTGGGCAACCGCGGTGTCTGCTGTACCGATGGTCACAATATCGGGCATTTCCTGGCCTGACGACAACGCAAGTCGCAGCTTGGTCCCGAATGCGCCATTGGTGTTGGTGATGGACCAGAGGGTTTGGATCTCAATGCCGAACATCTCCTTGGCCCAGCGTGTGGCTACATTTTGCTCAATGGATTCCCCGTTCTTAAATTTCAGCTCCGGGTCAACACCCCATGCAGTAGTGACCGTAACTTCAGGGTTATACTTGTCCTTGTAGGCATTGTTGTTAGCAACCACCGCAGGGGAGATAACGTCTGAATTGGGATTCGGCGGGATATCCCCGGCATCCTTGTCCTTACAGCCTGCCAGACTGACCGCCAGCATGACACTCAGGAACAGTACCAGCAACCTGATTTTTCTGTCCGCACCCATCATTATCCCCCTCTCTTGATTAAAACGTTCTTCTCTATCCTTCTCGAAATTCATTTGGGGTCATCCCGTAGTGCTTTTTGAACATTTTGCTGAAATACTGCGGGTTCTGGTAGCCCAGTTCCGTCGTAATCTCATAGACTTTCTTGTTCGTATGCTTCAGCAGATACAGGGCACGTTCCATACGCATACGGATGATATAATCCCCGAGTGCTTCTCCCGTCTCAGCTTTATAGATTTTGGACAGATATACCGGATGGAGATAGACTTGGTCGGCTATCGTCTTCACGGACAATTCATGGCCCGACGGACTTCCGACCAGTGCATGCACCTGTTTGATGATATAGCTTTTCGTGTATTGATCGCTCTCCGAGAGTTCTGCCTGAAGTCTATCCAGCAGCTCAAACGCCCATCCCTGAAGCCTCCCGCTGGAGGAACTAAGATCCTGTGCCAGCAGAGGGTCCAGGACAAGCTCGTCAATCTGATGCATGAACTGGCCGCTTTTGTGGGCAATGTACATAAATGCACTGGTGATGGACAGGAATACCTCATACAAATGTTCTCTGGAAAAAGAGGTGTGCTCCATGTCGCGGAACACATCCTCAAGCTTGCTGCGGACAGCTTCCCACTGCTTCGATTCCAGCAGATGAATCAGGGTGGGCGGCCGGTATAGGCTGTCCAGCGGTTTGAAAGCCAGCGGCTCCGGTGAATACCGATCCTTGAGAAACACCACTGAACCGGAATCCACAGGCGAAGCCAAAACCATGGACCCGAGTCCGCTGCGGTATGCAGCGGTCATTCCGTCTGGAAAGATAAACCATTCCGTAACGGTCAGTGAGATCTCTCCCTTCAGATAGTTGCTGACCGCTCCCTGAAAACGCGTAATTGCCTCTTGTAACCATTCATGACGTTTGGCTTCGTGATTGCCTGTCAATACAAGCTCGCGCCTAGTTTCATCATTCGGTTCCACGAGCAGCACCAGGCAATCATGAGGGGCTTTGCAGAACCACACACGGAAATGGCTGTGAAAGAGCTCTTCGGCAATGTTGCCGATGGCATATTCCATGAGAGAGATGGAACTAGGGTCCATCGTCAAGTAATGCCTTCCAAGCTGGATGAGCAGCAGCACAGCCTCGGCCCCGGGCTCAAAACCGATTTCATAGGCCCCCAGCTTCTGGGCAAGCGCCCGTTCAGACATTTGTTTCCCAAGCAGCAGATCGTGCATCAGCTTGCCGCGGAGCACACTGAAATCCCCTTTCCGGGTATACAGCAGCTGATGATACTTATCATGGGCTTCCCATTCATCCTTCAAAGACTCTATGGCAGTAGAGACACTCAACATGAATTCCTCTTCGCTTACCGGCTTTAGGATATAGTCGATGGCTTGAAGCTGGATCGCTTTCTTGGCATAGCCAAAGTCGGAATACCCCGTAAGGAGAATACAGCGGAGATTCGGCCAGCGGGCGGTTGCCGCCTCTATCAGCTGCAGCCCGTTCATCCCGGGCATGGAAATATCCGTAACGATAATATCAATCGATTGCCGCTCCAGAATCTCCAGCGCTTCCGTTGCAGAAGCGGCCTGGTATACCTCCCGCACCCCAAGCACCTCCCAGGGGATGGTTCGGGCCAGACTTTCGGTTACATAGGTTTCATCATCCACCAGCAGCAGTTCAATCATTCTTGTCCCTCCCTAAGTGCCTTCTCGGAAGGATCTGCGGGCAGCAGCCAGTACAGCGTGGCCTGCAGACCTCCCAGCGGTGATGGTGCGAAGGCAATGCCCGCCTCTTCACCAAAGCGCAGACGCATCCGTTGATGAACATTCCAGAGCCCGCAGCCCATCTCTTCATCCATTGCCCGGCCCAGCCTCTCCTCCAGCAAAGCGATCTCTTCCGGGGTCATGCCTTGCCCGTCATCCTCAACGGACAACATCATCTTTCTGCCCTCGCAGGTGCCTGTAATCCGGACCTGCCCTGCCCGTGCCACAGGCTCTATGCCATGCAGCACCGCATTCTCCACCAAGGGCTGAAGCATAAGCGGAGGGATGTCCACTCTGCGCATTTGCGGTGGAATATGGATGATGTACTTCAGGCGGCCCGTTCTCATGTTCTGAATCTCCAGGTAATGCGTCACGAACTCCACCTCTTCGGGCAGCGGGACCATCTCCCGCTCCTGCCGGGTGGTGTACCTGTAATAACGGGACAAATGATGGGACATCCCCACCACTGCTTTCATATTGTCCAGCTTGGCCATGCTTGTAATAAAAGAGAAACAATTGTAGAAAAAATGGGGATTGATCTGTGACTGCAGTTGCTTCAGCCTAGCTTCTCGCACATGGATCTTTTCCATCAGCACCTTTTCAATCAGTTCCTGCATCTGCTCCACCATACTGTTGAACCGGATCGAGAGGAAGCTGAACTCGTTTCTGCCCTTGATCCCCATACGGACCGAGTAATCCCCCTGTTTGAGCTTTTGAAATCCGCCTACCAGCTGTCTGACGGGCACTTGCACCTGTACGTACAATAAATAGGCAGTAAGACAGCTCATTAGCAGCAAGGCGCTGACTGAGAAATAAAACAGCCGGTTGGAGGTATGGATGGGCTGCAGAATTTCAGACAGTGGCATATAGTCGATAAGGGTCCATCCCATCTTGGAGGAATAGACAATATTAACACTGTAGGATTTCTGCCCAATCTCCAGTGTCCGGTTCCTGCTTCCGGTCAGCTCTTTTGGTTCCAGCTGCTTCACCAGCTGCTCCACCAGAACCCGGTCGGCACTGCGGTTATATATCAGCCCTGTACCCTGTTTATAATAGAACGGGTCTCTTCGGCCATCGCTCTTGAATTGATCCAGCATATCCTCAATATTCCGGCTGTCGAACTCCACTTTCATAATGGTCTCTGCCCTTCCGGGAGAGAACTGCGGCATAGAGGGTGTGTAGGAAAACCAGGAGAACAGGAAGCGCTCTTCGCCCTGATCCTTGATGGTATTCACCTGCCAGCCGGTTTTAACCTCATTCCTGAGCTCGTCGTCACTATACGGCAGCGCATCATTCTCCGTCACCATCCGGCGGACCGCAGGGGAATAAAGCGACAGCTTGCTGTTCCAATTGGAGGAGCTTTCCTGAATGCTGATTTTGGTCTGTATGCGCTTAACAAGCTGAATCGCCTTCAGATTCAAGTTTTCTTGTTCCGGTGCCATATCCTTCAGCGTCAAAATATCCGGATCGTGAATGAGCAGGATCGGCCAGGAGGACAGCAGCTCCATCTGGGACTCTACCTGATTCTGAAAAAAGCGGAGCTGGGTATTATTCGAGGTGTTCAGCTCACTGCGCAGCACATCGGTGGTCGTTTTGTTGGAGAAGAAATATAGAAGAGTGATCGGGATGAGCATAATGGCCATAATTCCTACGATTTTGCTGAACAAGTTATATCTGTACATCGGTTTCACATCCCGCACCTGAGTCGATAGCTCTTATTGTACAAAGTTTCTTCAGGGACGCAAAGGTAATCGCTGGAATACACTTGTGTTCACAACCTTAGCGAAACTTTCCAGCAGTGAATGCAGTCTATATTAACAGTTATTAACAAAAGGGGAGGGTGACCGCAATGAATCAAGCTCTAAAAACAACAATTCGCCTGGGAATGACGGCTTCTGTACTGATAGCTCTAACACTTCCGCTTACAGCTCACGCTGCCGACAAGGTCCAAGTATATGAGACTTATCAGGATGAAGTGAAGGGAATCGAGCTGTATTCTGTCAGCCAGTTAAATGGCGATCATTTTGATTCTGCAGTTATTGCCAGACAGGCGGATGGGAGCTATGCCAAATGGCAGGAGCCTTTCCATTCCTTTGTTCAGGATGGCAGCGGGCTGCTAAGGTTGTCGGGTTATGATGATCCGGAGCAAAGCTATGTATATGATGTAAAAAAAGAAACCATTATCCGCAAAACCCCCTACACGGTTTCTCCTGACGGCAAGTGGGGATACCTTGAACGCTCCCGTTATCTCTTCGTCCCGGGGGTTAAGCCCTATAGCGGTCACGTTGCCAAGATTCGGGACTATTACCTGAAAAATATGGAAACCCGTGCTGTCTCGATCTACAATTCCACCGAAAGAAGGTTTGACGCCTTCTGGCTGAATGGACATACCCTGCTGGAGAATGGCTATCTCGAGACGGCGAAGCAGAATGTGATCAGGACCTATGATCCAGCCACTGGTGAGCGGAAAGAATTGCTGAAAGGCTCACTATATAACTGGAACCGGGCAAAAGGCATACTGCTATACGTCAAGAACGAGCCCCAGCGCCTGCCATGGATCTATGACCTGAAGACCGGCACCTCAAGACTGCTGGACGACAATAGCGAAATGAAGGCTTTGTTCCCGTATACCACTCCCCCGCTGGTGTCGAAGCTTCCACAGGAATTAGCAGTGAATGAATTGCCTGTTATCCAGGTACCGGTATTACAGGAGAATGAGTACTTCGTTAATGTGGATGGTACAAGTGTCGGAATTCCTGCGGCATTTGCCAAAGAGGGGGTAACCTGGCTACTCGTTAAGCCTCTGGCCGCTGCTCTTGGCTGGGATCTCCGGCTGCAGCCGCAAAAGTCATCCTATAAGGCAGCGGATTACCGGTATGAGCTGACTGGCAGCAGTGCAAGTCTAGTGCTTACACCCTCGAACAGCTTCATCACCGGGGGCAGAATGTATCTGACCCGTGAACAGCTGAAGCAGTTAGGCTATAGCTCCATTGTTCTCACTCCAAATATGGACTACTGACAGCTAATCGCCAGCAGGTTGACTGATCATCTGACCCGGTCTGCTATCTCTGGTTATTCGATAAAAAAGAGGCCTCCCGCCATGTGGCTGGGAGGCCTCTTATTGTACATCAGTGCCCTGGGGTCACTCCCCTCAGGCGGTGCGCTTTGTTGTGGATAATTCAAGGCTTGCCGGTACCACCTGCCGGCTCTGCTGATTCGAGATGAAGAACAAGGCCGTCCAGATGAGCGCAAAGCCGGCAATTTGTGGCAATGTGACCAGCTGGTGGTAGACAATCCAGTTAATCAGGATACCCGTCATAGGAAAGCTGAGCTCGGCAAGCGTAGCAAAAGAGGCTTTGGTGGTGTTAAGGCCTTTGTAATAGAGCAGCATACTGAGCAGTCCGGGCAGCAGCGCCTGCAGCAGCAGATTGACCGCAATCGCTGACGATGCACCCAAGCCGCCATGGATCTGCCAAGGGGCCCCCTCCATACTCGTAATGACGAACAGCAAAGGCAGTGCCAGAATGAAGCGCAATGAAGTGACCGTTTCGTATTTCATCGAGCCCAGCAGATATCTTCCCATCACCGTAGATCCGCCCCATAAGGCGGCTGCTCCCAGCGCCATCAGACTGCTGACACCGATGAAGCTGTTCACATGGCCGAAAGGAATGGTCCAGCCGAAGGTCAGCAGATACGTTCCGGCCAGAGCTACGAAGATCAGCGGCCCGAAATTTCTGGGCAGACGCTCCTTCAGAATGACGGCGGCCAGGCCGATGGCGAACAGCGGCTGCAGCTTTTGCAGCAGAAGGACCGCATTCAGATCGCCTGTGGATAAGGCCTTGGTGAAGAGTATCGTAGCCACAGCCGAACCGCCCCAAGATACAATAAGCAGCGCAACAGCCTGGCGCAGACGGACCGACTTAAGCTCAGCGCGGTGGCGCCACAGCACAGGGGCTGCGGCCAAAAAGAGCACGACATGCTCCAGCAGCACAATCTGTGAAGAGGTCAGTGATTTGAGCAGAATAATGCGGAACAACGGATCAACGCCCCAAAGTGCAGCGCCCAGAACAACCAGCCAGAATCCGCTGCGCAGCGGCGCTGTGCGGACTCCTGAAGATGAAGCGGTAACTTGACTCATCATACATTCTCCTTGTCGATACAAACCCTCGATAAGAGACCAAAACCCCCGAAAACGTCTGAAAAGGACGTAATTCGGGGGTTGTTTAGGGCAAAGGCACAAGTAGAAGCGGCTACAACATCCTTAAAGGACGGTTCCCGTTTCAGCACCTGACATCTTTGTCTTATGATCCTCTCTCATCCGGACTTTACCGTCGGCTCTGGATTGTCACCAGATCAGTTCTTTCCTCAAAAACAGAGAAAAGAAGTCGCGGGCTTAGTTCGCTTTGAACAACACCGCCGGTCAGGAATTTCACCTTACCCCGAGAATCTTGTATTCCGTTATATTTTTCACAATTACAGGATAACGCCGTTTGCTCATTTCGTCTAGCCCTTTATGAAAATATTCACATTTTTTTCATTAGACACATCATTTCTGAAGCTCAGGCATCATCTCATTATTTGGAAGAAATAAGAATGTGAATCATATATACTGTAAATGTGTGCATTTTATCCATATTTTGCTTCATGAAAGAGAGGCCGTTATGAAAAGACCTGTTGCTCTGAATCTGCTCTATTCTGTTCTTGTCCTGATTGCCCTGGCCTTTGCCGGATTTATCGGCTATTTCTTTGCTGCTTTAGCCCTTGGGCTGGCCTTTTACGCACCGCTTGTGGTGGTGGTTGCCTGCGGCCTGGCTCTTTATTTTGTGATGGCTATTTTTGATTTACTTTCCAGCCGGGTCCGGAACCTGTCTCTTGCTGTCTTCGCCGGACTTTGCCTGCTGGCCACAGCCGGTTATGAGCTGAACAAAGCTTACGTGAACAGCTTCGCTGTGGTGGATGACCATGAGGTAAATCTCAGTCAGTATAAACCGTTCGGTGTCAACAGCAAGGCCGCAGTTCTGGGTAAGTCCGCAACCTACCACATCAGTGACCAGCTTCCGCATCTGGACGGAGCAACGGCTCTGTATCCGCTCTATTCCGCTTTTGTGCAGGCGGTGTACCCGGAAGACAATTATGATCCCTATGAAATTAATGATGATGACATCATCCTGTGCTCCTCCACCGCCTTTGCCTACAAACGGCTGATTGCCGGAGACACTGACATTATTTTTGCCGCAGCCCCTTCTCTCGCCCAACAGAAAGAGGCCAAACGGGCGGGCAAAGAGCTTATGCTTACGCCGATCGGACGTGAAGCGTTTGTCTTTTTTGTCAACAAGCGCAATCCGGTGTCTTCCCTGAGTACCGAGCAAATCAAGGACATCTATGCCGGCAAACTGAAGAACTGGAAAGAGGTGGGCGGCAAAAATGACCGGATCCGTGCCTTTCAGCGGGATCAGGGCAGCGGCAGCCAGACAATGCTTGAGAAAATCATGGAGGACCGCACACTGATGACTCCACCTCAGGAAGATGTAATGGATTTGATGAGCGGCATCATCAGTCAAACCTCAGATTACCGCAACTTCAAAAATGCGCTTGGCTTCAGTTTTTTGTTCTATGCGTCCGAGATGAACAAGAATGATCGCATCAAGCTGCTTGCCATCGATGGTGTGAAGCCTGACAAAGAGGGAATCCGGAGTGGAAAGTATCCAATGACCGCAGAATTCTATGCCGTAACCGCAGGCAGTGTGAATCCCAATGTAAAGCCGTTTCTGGACTGGATACAATCAGCAGAAGGACAGGAACTGGTGGAGAAGACAGGTTATACCTCATTAAAATAACAACAAGATGTTATTGCTCAAAGTGCTTTCTCGATGTCAAATAAAAAAGAAAGCACCGCCGTTTTCATCTGCTCCAAACCTGGTTGTTCTATCGGAAAATGCCCGGCGCCTTCTAAAATCACACATTCTTTTTTACCCTTTAACCGTTTATAAAAAGGTTCACTTACGATAAATGGCGTCATTGGATCTATTTCAGGATGAATAAGTAATATTGGACAAACATCAAAATTTTCGGGTTCAATCATGGATTTCATATTTAAGAAGCTTCTTAGAAATCGCAAAGTAACTTTTGTCCCGGCCGCTCGAGGATCTTTCATAATCAGTTGGGCCAATTCGAAATCATTTGTAATTAATTCCATTCTCGATACTTTTGTAACAGAAATTCGTAACGAATCCAAAACCAAAGGAAAAGCATCCATTGTGAATTTACCCAAACGACTAATCGCCTTATTCGGGGCAATTTGGTCACGAACTTTCGGGTTACTTGTATCCACAAAGGTTGTTACAATTAACCCTCTAACTTGATTGCTCTTTGAAGCCACATGATAAGCCAGCATGCCTCCAATGCTGGCCCCTAATAACACAATCGTTTTACCGTCCCGTTTGATTTCCTGTTCGATCAACTCTGTAAGTATTTCAATCCAATGTAGGTAATCCATAGATTGTAATGACTCAGTGTAGCTTAGTCCAAAAGGAGGGAGGTCAGGGGACACAACATCATATCCATGCTTTTGTAGCATCCGCGCATAGGGTGCCAATAATCTGCCATTCCCGCCTGCACCATGAATTAAAATAACTTTAATTTTTGAATCTGGAGCGTACATACGATCCAGATGGATACGACAATCGTTCCAATCCCACCACTCTTCAGACGGTAAGTTATTTTCTGCGATTCGCAGTTCCTCAGGAAAAAATTTCTGATATTGCTTCCAATATATTTCGGATTCATTGTATGTTAAATGATTAGTGGTAGTATTCATCTATTCGCCCGTCTTCTCGGAAAACACCTTCGGCCAATTAGCCTGTGCAGAAAATAACCGCCGCCGTTTCTCCGCATCCGGGTCCAGCACCACCTGCGTTTCCCCGTCAAAAATAACAGTTGCCCGCGAGTCCGCTCTATACGGCGGCCATTCCAGGCCGGGAATCGATGGATCCCCCCGGTGTGCGAATGCCGTCCAGGTCTTCTGCATCGTTTCGGACAACTTTTGCATGTCTGGAGTCACCGTCAAGCCATATTGCTTCAGCAGATGCAGGTTGCCGAACACATACAGAATTTCGGCACCATGAACAGCCTTCTCCAGCAGCGGATGGCCCTGAACCGTCCAGTCAAACCGGTACATCCACACGGGTGCCGCAGCAGACTGGGTCTCCGCAAAGGCAATTGAACTGCCCCAGAAAAAGAGGTCGGTCAGGAGCTCCGCCTGCCCTTCCCAGGACTTCGGATAATCGACGGCAAGCTCCGCCAGATCGTCAATACCCATAAGCATTTCCAGTGCTTTGAGCGATTGCTCGAAGCTCTCCCCCGGCCGTTCTTCCCGGAAGAAGAGATTCCCTTCATGCAGATTGGTGCCGATCAGCAGCGGAATTCCTTGTGCCGACCCACCCGCTATAGCTTCAGCAGGATCAGCAGGCACCGTCATAGGCTCAATAACCGGCTGGAAAAACATGCTGAGCGCTTCACCGGACAGCTTGTAAGTCATCCGCGCCGCCGCTTCCAGGATCTGCTCCGCCGGAAGGTTATCCAATACCTCCAAATCACTGCCTGGAGTAAGCCCCAGCTCAGCCAGCAGAGCCGCTGCAATCTCTTGGCCCTGCTCCGGCTGCAACGTCTGCCCGGCCCCGCTCTCCATAATAGCCCCTGCGAACAGCCCCTGCGCGGCGGGCATTGCCAGCAGCGCAGCAATGCTCATGCTGCCCGCTGATTCTCCAAAGACGGTAACACGCTGTGGATCGCCACCGAAAGCGCTAATGTTGCCCTGTACCCACTTCAGGGCCGCAATCTGGTCCAGCAGACCCGCATTTGAAGCGAACTCACTGCCGAATGGGGACATATGTACGAATCCGAACGGCCCCAGCCGGTAATTTATAGTAACCAGAACAACCTTGCCGTTGCGGGCCATCCGGGTACCGTCGAACATCGGCTGACTGCCGGCTCCGGTCACAAAGGTTCCCCCATGTATCCAGACCATCACCGGCAAGCTCTCCCCGGCTTCCGCAGGAGACCAGACATTCAGATATAGACAGTCTTCCGAGTAGTCCGGGGATGTACCGCCAAACCGTGTACTACTGGTGCTCACAGGCTGATGGCTTACCGGACTGAATGAAAGGGCCTCTCTGACGCTATCCCACGGCTGAGGCGGCTGAGGCGCGCGAAACCGCAGCTTCCCGACTGGAGGTGCAGCAAAAGGAATCCCGCGCCATACCTTCACACCCTCCTCTTCGGCTCCCAGCAGTTTTCCGTATAATGTTGTAACCAGTGGTGCTGTCATATCAATCTACCTCTTCCTGTTATTCCTTGTTATCTTCAATCTGTATATAGAGTCCGAAGCGGAAACGGAACCACTGGAAGACATGGGTAACGACCACTTTCAGTACGGCATATCCCGGTACGGCCAGAATGATTCCGAGCACACCGAACATTTTACCGGCAAAAATAATGACAAAAATGATGGTAATCGGATGTATCTTCAGCGACTTGCCCATGATCTGCGGAGAGATGAACTTGCCTTCGATCAATTGAACAGCCGTCCATACGAACACCATTTTGAGCAGCATGAACGGAGACGTTACCAGCGCTACGATCAGGGCCGGTGTAATGGCAATTGCCGGACCCAGATAAGGTACAACCGCTGTACAGGCAGCGACAATCGCCAGAACCAGCGAATATTCAAGCCCGATAATTAAATATCCGATGTAGAGCAAGGCGCCGATGCAGCAGCTGACAATAATCTGTCCCCGAATATAGGACGCCACCTGGCTGTTCATCTCTGACATGACCATGCGGGTCTGAGGCTGCAATGCCGTAGGAATAAATCTCATCAAATAATCCGGCAGCCTTTTGCCGTCGCGCAGCAGATAGAACAGAATAAAGGGGGTAGTTACCAGGGCAAGCACAATCTCCGTCAGCGCTCCTACAAAGTTGCCTACACCGTTCAACGCATTGTTCAGGAAAGAAGTGCCCCACGATGTGACTTTGCTTGTAAGGTCAGTGACATCCGTCCCCACATTCTCCTGAATCTGTCCAAATAGCTTGCTGCCAGTCAGGTTGATGAATTCCTGTTGGATCTGATCACTGTATTTAGGAAAATTATCAATCAGGCCTACCAGCTGGGTGCGGATCATCGGGATTACCGTAAGCAGGATCAGGGTTATAATTCCGGCGATGATCAGATACAGAATAACGATGCCATAAGGCCGTCTGATCTTGCTCCGCCGCTCTAACCGGTCCACCAGAGGGTTCAACAGATAGTAGGCAATCCCCGATAACAGCAGAGGTGCCGCCACGGTATGCAGCAAGACTGAAATCGGTTTGAAGATAAACGGGATTTTGGCAAATACCAGTATATTTACCCCGATCAGCAGTACGATCAGCAGCGTTACCACAAATCGGTTATTCAGAAAAAACTTCTTGAACTTTTCCGGCCATACCTGCAGCCTCTCCATCACTCAAGCCCCCTTAACACAATTGCTTCATCCTATGTGTTTATTTGCACTTTGTATTAGCATAGTTAACACGGGGGGAGCAAGTCAAATTTCCTTTTAATCAAACTTGAGGTCAGTAATTTGGCCTGCGTTCATAAACCCGATCGACCTGTAGACTTTGTTAGAGTCCGGATTTTTGCCGTCCGCGTAGAGTACCGGTGTCAATTCTGCACTCAGAAGGTGCTCACAAAGGGCTGCAACCAGTGCGCTCGCATACCCTTGCTTGCGGTGACTTGCAGGGGTGTACACATCGTTAATGCGTGCATGTCTGGCCGAACGGTGCGTGATCTTTGCCATGGATACGGGGGTATGATCCGCCATCCACAGGTACAAGTCGCCGGAGGCGGCATCTTCAGCAGCTATCGTCAAAAAATCCTCCGGCCGCAGCATCTCGCCAAAAGCATCCTTCATGAATCCGGTCAAAAATTCAGCAATCACGGGAACCTGTTCAGCCTTAGCTTTCTCCAGGTGTCCATGGACCTCGGCAGGCTTCCACACCTCCGGACAATGATATGCCTCCAGCATCATATTCGTATGATAGAGCTTACCCTTTCTGTTACAAAAAGCCTCCGCAAATGTCTTCGCAATCTCCGGCTGCGCAGAAATCCCGGGAAACTCATATAACTGCACCCGTTCTGCTAGCTGCTGCACAAGACGCTCCTGCTGTTCTCTCTCAAGCTCTCCGGACACCCACAGCCAGGGATTATGTCCCGGTGATTGTGTGAATATCAGCTTGCGGTCTGAAGTGGTCAGCCGGATCGCTGCAGGATATTCGGTAATCCGGTGGATTAGATTATACCGAACCTCCTCCTTCATGAACGCCTCACTTTGCAGCACTTCGTCTCCCGTCTCAAAGCTCTCAAACATACCCGTCCCCCCTTAAATTTCCTTTTCATTTCATCATAGACCTCCCTCCCGCAAAAATAAACAGCCCGCCGCCAATTTATTCTGGCAGCAGGCCGTTCCGTATCCGTAGTAGTTTTTGTCAGGCTATCTAGCTTACCAGCTTCATCCGAAGCTTGTCCTTTCCGTCTCTTAAACCAGCGGGATCACACGACTCCGGCCGCAATGAGATGTCATTCTGATCTCAGATCCGGTCAGTTGGATGCCGAGAAGCAGCAGCGGGTCAGTATCTCTTACAGATACATCGGCTCTTGCAAGTACATCGGCTCCTGTACCATCTTCATTCCGGGGTTCTTCCATCCCAAGACTGCTCATCAGACACGGCTCCCCATAGTAAGCTGAGACCAGCCAGTGCGTGCCTGGAGCGATGCCCGCCAGCAGAGTCGGGATAGCCGTCCGCGGACGAAGGACATTGGTATTCGTATGCGGACGGATCATCACGGCTTCACGGTAGCCCGCTAGCCCCAATACTCCGCTTACACCATGACTGCTGACAGCTGTCACCGCGTATCCGTCAGCGGAGCGGAGCTCCTGAAATGCCGGCTCCAGGGCCACGGCATATCCGCCTTCTGCCGCATCCAAGGCCCGCCCCGTCTGCACGCGGTGAATGCGGATATGCCACGGAAGACCGGCAACCACCCAGGTCTGCACCTCCACATTCGCCCAAGGCTTCCAGCGGGAGTACAGGATATTGTCTTCAATCCGTGTCTCTATATTTTGCCGGCGTACCCGGTACAGATTATCCCCCGCCTCGCTAAGCGCCAGCGTGGAATCGAACGCGCCCTGGGCAATCCCCCATTCCGAGCGGGGCACACTGAAGCCAAAGGCCGTGGAATATACGAATTTCTCATACTTGGCAGAAGTGTGTGTATGCTCATTGGTCGAGAGATGACCGCTGTTGAAAGCTGCCACATGATCCGTCTCGGGCTGGCGGCAAATGACCAAATGTGCAGGCTGCTGTACAGCCAGCGTTTTCAGTTCAGGAAGCGGCAGCTCTTCAGACAGCCAAAAGGGGTGATTGTCCACCAGCGCAAGCGGCATGAAGAACTTCAGAGACCAGTAAGGCGAGCCCGGTGAATTATAGTTCTCGGCCATCACCAGGTTCGGATAAGCATAGCCGATGGTCAGTACGCCCTCTTCATTCAGGATATCCTGCTTCAGCCACCAGCGCATGTTGCGCAGGATCAGTCCCTTGATCACCCCGTAGGGCATTGTCTCTACTTCAGCAAAAGCCAGCGCACCCCAGAAAGCAGACTGCGCAAACCGGTACGCCAGACTTCTTCCATACGGAAGAGCCGAGCCGTCCCCGGCAAACCAATGGATGAATTCTTCGGCGAACTTCCCGGCCCGCTCTTTGAACACACGGGAACGCTCAGGATCTTCATCACCCATAAGCTTAGCGTACAGCAGGCCGTAGAAGTGGATGGCAAACGGAACATAATAATCAATATGCCCGCCGATTCCATCGCTGTACCAGCCATCCGAGAGATAGAAATCATCAATCCGGCGCAGGTTGTTCTCGAGCTGCTGCCCGTCATAAGGCAGCCCTGCTGTGCGGAAGCCCAGATTCACCAGCACGTTGAAGAAGAGCCAATTGCAATCGTAGCAAGGATGTGCATTCATCTGATTCAGCCAGGCGTACAGATTGGCGCGCTCCTGGCCGTTCAGTGGAGTCCAGATCCGCTCCGGGATCATCGACAGCGCATAACCGAACGCCGCCATCTCCACAAGCCGCTGGTCATAGTCAGCGACCTCTCCCCAATATTCCTTATGCCCGGGATCAGTACCGTTCCTGATGCCATCCAGGATCAGTTCCCACATGTCATCCTCCCCGCCTCCGGCGAGAAAAGGCACAAATCCCCACAGCACCCGGGAAAAGCCCTCCATTTCCGCAATATCCGGACCATAATGGACTCCGGTTACGCCCAGCTTCACGCGGGCATGCCCATCGCTGTAGTGTGGCTTCAGCGGATGGGCAAGCTGCAGGAAGGCTTCCTGCAGGTCCGCTTTGGTGATCAGCGGATTAGCTTTTAGTTTCTCCAGCGAATTGGTTTTTGTCCGCTGCAGTTGGCTGCCCATCAATACCACTCCCTATCTGTTTCTTTTACTCCCAATAGAAAGGTCCCTTGCCCGTCAGCCGTGCCAGCCCTTCGACATAGAAGAAGTCCCCATAAATCAAGGGTACGTCAATATTCGTGCCAGCCGGGTAATTGCTTGTACCATGGAGAATCAGACCTTCCTCAGCCTCATTGTCCCAGGTGCCGTAATTGCGGTATAACGATTCCAATATCCGGACCGCAGGTTCCCGGTATACCGGCGCCTCGAGTTCGCCAAGCTTGTCTGCGAGGAGGAGCAGCCCGCTTGCGGCGCAGGCTCCTGCCGAGGAATCCCGGAAGTTCCGTGCTTCACCGGCTGCGCGAAAATCCCAATGCGGCACATGATCCTCCGGCAGGCGCGCCAGGAAGAAATGGGCCACCTTCTGGGCCGTATGCAAGTATTCGGTTTTGCCGGTATGATGGTAAGCAAGCGCCAGGCCGTAGATGGCCCAAGCCGTTCCTCTGGACCAGGCAGACTCCGGCGCATAACCCTGACCGCCAATGCCTTCGATGAACTCCCCGCTCTCCGGATCGAAACGGACAATGTGATAGACTGAGCCGTCCGGGCGGATGAAATGCTTCACTACCGTATCCATATGCGCTTCAGCAATGTGACGGTAGCGCGGGTCTCCGGTCACCTCCGCCGCCCAGAAGAGCAGCGGCATGTTCATGGCACAATCAATAATTGCATAACCTCTGTTGTCTTCACCTTCATACCAGGGGTTCCAGGCGCGGATATAGCTGCCCTTCAGGTTGAAGCGGGCCGCCAGGTAATTCGCCGCCTTCAACGCTCTGATCCTGGAGACCTCATTGCCGAGAAGCTTGTAGGAAGCCACACTGGTTAAGGTCCACATGAAGCCCAAATCATGGTCCAGACGGACATACTCATTCAGCACTTGGTCCAGCTGTTCCTCGCATTGCTCGGCCAAAGCCCGCAAGGACTCATCCCTGCTGTCGTTATACAAAAGCCACAGCTGACCCGGCCAGAAGCCTGCCGTCCACCAGAACGGCTGCTCCAGTACATATTGTCCGCCCCGACTCGCATGAGGGAAGCCTGCGCCGATCCGCAAGCTGTTCTGCTGTGTCTTCTTCAGCGCCTGATGCCATGCTTCTTCTGCCCACGCATGTTTTGTTTCTGCTATCATCTTTAGCCACCGCCATTCATTCATTTGGAATTGATCATGTCTCCATGAACTGAAACTCGAATTCATAGCTTTCCTGCTTGCCTGGTTTCCCCGAGGTGTGGAAATCCATTCCGTACCAGGTCCTGGCCTCGCCAAAATGATCGCTGTAGACATGCTCCGAAATCACTGGTCTGAGCGCACCGGTATTATAGAGGATACGCAAACCTTTTCCGCCCGTACCCCGCAGCAGAACACTGCCCTCCTCCAGCACAGGCTGGCAGAAGGTCACTAGCCGTTCCATCAGCGCCGCCGGGGCTTCGGCAAACCGGAAATCGTCGGTCATCGTAAGTACAGGAAGGACGTCTGAGGTCTGCCAACTGAACGATCGCGTCAGCCGCTCCAGCGGTCCGTACCCGTAAGCAGCGGTCAAATCCAGCTTCAGCACACTCTCATCCCCCCCTGCCTCAGCTTCCAGCACTTTGGCACAAGCCCCGGCTCCCGGCAGCTGTAGCTGCCCGTCAATAATAGGCACACTGTGCCCCTGAGAACCGTTACAATCATAGGTATACCGCTCTGCACCGAAATATCCTGCCGTGTACTCTCCGCTGCCGAGATCAGAGAGATAGACCGTATCATCCCCCAGCAGAATAAATTGGCCAAGATCATTATGATTGTGCGGCTCGTCGTTATTTCCGCCTTTGGCGGCGAAACCGAATACCCCGGCCGGAGTAATCTTCCGGGTAACCAGCCATTCCGCATCCGGTAAATAGCTGCTGCTGCTGGCCCACTCGCTCCGGCTGTCCACCGGACTGCGCCAGATCAGGTTCCGCACCGCCGGTGCCCAGCGGCTGCAGTGGTCCTCCGTATATGAAGCCCTAATCGAAACAGGCGGCGATTCCACTTCAGAATAGATGGCGCCCAGATAGTGGCTGAGTCCCAAAGACACGCTGACTCTCTGCTGCGAATCGGAGAAGTTGGCCACGACATTGCCGCCAAGAAAACATTTCTGCTGGAATGCAGCGATGCTCTTCACCTTCTCCAGCCGGAACCAATCCAGTTCTCCCCGGCTTCTGCGGCGGAGCAGGTCAGCGTAATATACGAAATAGCCAAAACCATAATTCCAGTAGCCCATCCCTTCCAGGCAGGCACCGTCTTCACCGAAGCCCTGCAGATAATATTCCATTGTCCCCTGTACCTTGAACAGGATATCCGCAAGCGTCTCCGGGTCCTTCAGCATCAGCATCGCTGCCGCACCGACCGATCCCGAACAGACCGCCGCCCAGTTATGCGTTGCCGTCTCCCAGTGATAAGGCCCGGAGTTCAGATAAGGTCCGAACAACCGTCTCTGTACCTCTTCTTTGATTCTCGTATGTAGTAGAACAGGAAGCCTGTCCCCAAGCAGACAGCTGATCTCACTCAGTGCAAAACCGGTTTCAGCCGAGAACAGATCAATCGTTTCCGGGATACCGCTATTGCCGGTATGGGCTGGCAGACACCATGTGTATTCGTTGCAGATGCTCCATATCATCTCGCAGACCGCATGGATATGGGTTTCCTGCTCCGGCTCCAGCAGAGACAGCAGTACTGACGTGTTCAGCATTCTCCTGCGCTCAAAATAGGGCCGTTCATACTCCAGTCTGGACCCGGTGCGGACAAAAACAGTAAACAAATCATAGGTAAGCTCAGGTGCTTTTTCCCCTCTGAGCCTGTCCTCTTCCGCACGAATTTCTGCGACCTCCTCCGCATATAGCGGTGAATGCCTTACCGTAGACCAGAATCCGGCTGAATCCCCATTAGGATAATACAGCCGGGTATCGGCTGGCTCCATATTCTGTACGGTTGCAAGCAGTTCGGATCTTAGCATCTTATGTCGCCTCTCTCTACGGCACACGGCTACCCACGGTATTCAACGGGCGTTACTCCTGCATGTACCTTAAAAGTCTTGATAAAATAGCTCTGGTTGTCATATCCCAGTTGTTCACAGATCTCGCCAACTGTAGAATTTGTTCCATCCAGCAGTTCCTTGGCTCTTTCCATTTTTAGTTTTGTTACATATTCGATAAAAGTAGTGCCTGTCTCCTTCTTGAACAGCCTGCTGAAATAGCTGGCGTTCAAATGGAGATGATCTGCTACCTCATCCAGACTGATCCGTGTTCCCAGGCGAAGGGAAACATATTGGCAGGCCTCGGTGACTTCGGTCCTTTTGCTGCCCCCGGCGCCAGCCCCCTTCGCCGCAACGATGGATTCCAGATGATTATCCAGCCATTCCCGCAGGGATGGCAGTGAATCGATATCCACGATCTCTTTGTGCAGCGTATCCGCCGAATACGCCGGACGGATGAACTGGAGGGAGTGCAGCTTCAGCTTCAGGTCGAGCAGCAGCTTCAGCGTCCAGTCCTTGACCGTCTCCGGAGGATACCGCTCTTCCCGGATCAATGAGATCCACTTGTCGGACACGGTACGCGCCTGCTGTGCATTCCTGCCCAGCAGTACCTCCCGCAGTTCCGCGGCAGCCTGATCATAATGTGCAAACAGATTGCTTACTGCGGCGGTTCTATTGGCAGACTTACGCGTAACGGTATCCCCTGGCATCAGATAAAAACGCTGCTCTTCGGCGTTCAGCAGCCCATTCAGCTGCTGCTTAAGCCCTTCCGGTGTTCCGGTGCCCTCTCCGGTAATGAAGGACATGCGGACCTTCAGCACCTTCGACAGGGTAGACTGGATAATCTTCAGCCCGGCTGCGGCTTCCGCATAAATATTACCCTGCAGACCAGGCCGGTAGGAGAACAGCAGGAACGAAGATTTGACATTGTAGCCAATATAAAGTCCGCGCGGCTTCATCCCGTCCAGCACTTCATTCATCACATTACTCACGGCAAAATGCAGTGTCTGATCCGAGGAGAAACGGTATTTCACATGCCGGTAATCCTCCAGGTAGGCAATAACAGGCAGACAGAATTCCCCCGGCTGGAACAGTCCGTATTCAGCAGCCTCAGCCAGCCATTTCTCCGGTGACAGCAGCGGCTGATGGATGAAATTCTTGATGCTCCGCTCCTTGCGCAGCTCCTTAGTCTCTCCGAACAGCTGCCTGATGCGGGAGGTCTCCCAGCCTGCGCGGTTCTCTTCATCCATGGATTCCTTGAATCTGCACAGCAGCTGCACAAGATCCTCCGGGTCCAGCGCATCTTTTAGCAAATAATCCTGCACATTGAGGCGCATCGCCTGCTGGGCGTATTGAAATTCATTGTGGCAGGATAAAATCGCGATCCGCACACCCGGCCTCAGCTCCTTGATACGGGCAGACAGTTCAATTCCATTCATCCGCGGCATGCCGATATCCGTAATCAGAATATCTGGTATCTCCTGCTGTGCATGCTCCCAGGCACTCTCTCCGTTCTCATGCGTACCCATCAGGCGTAAGCCAAGCTCCCCCCAGCAGATACTCTCGGACAACAGCTCGATCACCGGATAATCGTCATCCACGAGCATCACCTTATACATCCCGTATCTCCTCCCTGTGCGGAATATGCATCTCTATCGTAGTCCCGCTGCCGATTTCACTGCGAACATTGATGACAAAATCCTCACCGAACAGCATCCGCATCCGTTCCACTACATTGGACATACCCATCCCGGAGAAAGAACCTTTGGGCTCTTCGTGACCGGAGCTCATCTCCGTCCCTGCGGACTGCATCCGTCCTGCTATACTCTCTAGCCGGGCTTCATTCATCCCTAGGCCATTGTCGGTTACAGACAGGACCGTATAGCTCTCCTCCACATCCGCACGGATGCTGATCACCCCCGGCTGCTGGCTGAGCCCATGAATGAGCGCGTTCTCAACCAGCGGCTGAAGGAAAAAGCGCGGTACCTTTATCAGAAACGCCCTAGGATCAATATCCAGCTGTACCTGGGCCTCCTCCTTCTGGCGCAGATTCATCAGGCTGACATAGTGGGAGACCAGATCAATCTCTTCATGCAGAAAAATCTCATCCTCTTCACGGCTGATCGTCATCCGTAGCAGCATGGACAGGGAGCTGATCATTTTGGCGCTCTCCGGATCACCTCGCTTCATGACCTTCATACGGATCGAGTTCAGCACATTGAACAAAAAATGAGGGTTGATCTGAGCCTGGAGCATTTTCAGCTCCGCTTTTCGTTTACGGGCCTGGGTGTCTGAGACTTCTGCGATCATTTCCTTGACCCGGTCCAGCATCTGGTCGAACATCAGCCCCAGCCGCCCGATTTCATCATTACCCCGGACTCCGGAGCGTACCAGCAGGTTCCCGCGCTGCACTGCAGTTGTTACTTTGCCGAGCCTTACCAGCGGTTTCGTAAAGGCACGGACCAGAGTAATGAGCAGCAGCAGGAAGACGAAGAAGGAGATCAGCTGGATGACAAACACACGATTAAATATAGAACTGATATCTACGATGCTCTCCTTGTAAGGCTGCATCAGTACCAGCCGCCAGCCGTTGAAGGACAGCTGCTGCTGAACAACAAGATAGCGCTCCCCGGCAATGGCAACGACCTCTGAAGCCTGCAAAGAATTCACGGCGTTCACATACGGAAACGGTTTGCCAATACTCTCCGGATCTCCCCCGGAGACAATATGGTTCTCTCCATCCAGCAGAACCACTTTCTGTCCTGCCGACAGATTGCCGAAAATATCATGAAGCTGATCCTCCATAATGGTCACAACGGCATACCCATAGATCTCGGTGCTATCGAGGCGCAGCGTTCGGGCCACCGTCACCTGATACGGATGATCAAACTTGTCGTAGGCCATTTCAGTGGGCTCTACACCTGCCCAGTAGGACTCCAGCCCCTTCAGCTCTGTCATCTTGCGGAACCAGGGCTTCTTCTTCAACTCGAGCGGATTGTAATCGCTAACAGAATAATTCATATAATATTTATCGTTGGTCAGCAGAATTGTTACATAACTGTTCTGACCAACAACAGTAAGGGTATCCAGCTGTTCGAGCACACGGTTCTGATCCATAAACCTCTGATATTCGTTACCGCTTACATTATTGGCTGCGGCAAGCTTGAAATACGCTTTCAATCCGGGATTGGTCTGGACATAATTGGCGATGGTCAGCATCCCTTTCAGGCTGTTCGTCACTGAGCCGTTCACCAGCTGTAAGGAATCTTCTGCATTTGCAATAGCTTGCCGTTTGACGGCCTCCTGGGTTAATGAATTGTAGATCAGCAGTGTGAGCGCGGCAGGAACCAGAATACAGGCAATGGATGCGACAATCAGCTTATGACGGATCGATTTGGGGGCGAGCTCCCTGAGTCTGCTGATCATGGCGGTGTCCCCTTTCAATAAGTACCCCTGAAACAAGCAGAAACGGCTTGGCCCTCCAGCGAAAAAGGACTTCCGTTTCTGCGGGAAATATATTCTCATCTTGTATACATTCTATGAAATGATTATAGCAAATTATTTTTTATTGGCTGCAATTATTTTATTCACACGGTCCTGGGAATTCTTGATGGTCGTATCCACATCCTGATCCCCAAGGATCATTTTCTCATACTCCTCGTTAATGGCTTTGTACACCTCTGCCTGGTACGTAGCCGGCGGAATGATCGCCGATGCTTTGGAAGCCACAAGCGTGTCAACGAGAGATTTCTTGTCAACCTTCTCCGGATTCTTGGTACCGGCCAGGATCGTATCAATAATCCCCTCCACCTGATCGCTCGTTACCTTGCTCCAGGCCGGAATGTTCTTGCCTTGGACAAGCTGGCCTTCGGTTGTATACCAGCGGACAAATTTATAGGCCGCTTCCTTGTTTTTGGATTTGGCGGCAACGGACACATAGTCTGTAGTCACCGGGGTAAGCCCATTTTCATCAGCAGCATTGTTCTTAGGAAATGGGGCTACGGCTACATTAAAGTTCAAAGGCACCTTTTCTGTACCGCCGATTTCCGTGTTCATCCAGCTTCCGATTAGAATCATGCTGGCAGACTGGTTGAAGAACTGGGTGCGGTAAGCCAGCTTCTGGGAGATCATGTCCGAATAAGGAACGGAAGACTTATCTTCCTTTTCCATTCTCATTCTCAGCTCAAGCGTCGCCTTGAAGTTCGGATCATCCAGATTGGAGGTTCCGTCCGCCTTCAGAAACTCGGAGTTCTGCGGCTGGTTCTCCATCTTCAGCTTCAGGAATTCCATCCAGCCACCTGCCTGCGGACCGTGGAAGTATGCCCCGTAACGCTTCTCTGCTCCTTCGCCCTTCGTCAGCTTCTGGGCATAGTCGGCAAAATCATCCCAAGTCCAGTCAGTAGGCACGGCAAGTCCTGCTTCATCCAGATTATCCTTGTTCAACAGCACGTACCATGGATTGAATTTGCCCGGCAGCGCATAGACCTTGCCATCTAAATGGGTATCCACTTTATAATCTTCTTCTACCTTGAAGCCGTCCTTGGCGATATACTCGTCCAACGGTTCCGCCATCCCCAGCGCAATCCGCTGGGCATATCCCGCTGCGTCACTGAACATCAGGATATCCATCGGCGCGGAGGAGGCCGCCTCCAGATCCAGCTTTTTGAAGGCTTCCTGGGTATCGCCCTTTTCACTCAGCTGTACCAGCTCAATGGTCACACCCGGATTGGCCGCTTCATAGGCTTCTAGTGTGTGCTTCCAGTTGTACGCCTCCTCTGTCCCATAAGTGTAGAGCCGCAGGTTGGTTTTCTCTGTATTGCCGGCTGCGGCTCCGTTCGTTGCTTTGCCCGCATCTGTGTTCGCCCCGCCACTTGTACTATTATTGCTGTTATTCCCGCCGCAACCCGCCAGCAGGCTTAACATCAGAACCCCTGCAATCGCCCCGGACCAGCCTTTTCTTTTCACCATCATTGAACCCTCCCTGGATAATATCAGTGACTCACAAATGAATTATAGGATACGCTTACATTTGGCACATGAAACAATATTTACTTTTATTGAATTATTTTTACTTCTATTAACCTTTTACACCGCCAAGTGCGATGCCCTCAATGACATTCTTTTGTCCCAGGATAAAGATGATAATCAAAGGAAGGATGGCAGACACCGCTGCCGCCATAATCAGGGAGTAGAACTCTCCGCTCATGGAAGTGAACTTCTGGATTGCTATCGGCAGAGTCAGCAATTTGTCGCTCCGGATGAAGATCAGCGGATTCTGATAATCGTTCCAGGTCCAGATGAACCGGAGGATCGCATACGTGGCGACCGCAGGCTTCACCAGAGGCAAGGCGATGGACCAGAAAATGCGCGGATGTCCGGCACCATCGATTTTGGCCGATTCAATAAACTCCTGGTGGAGACCCATAAAAAACTGACGCAGCATAAATGTCCCGAGCACACTGAAGGTTCCGAGCAGCACCAGACCCAAATGGCTGTCGAACAGCCCGATGTTGCGGTAAATAATAAACTGTGGAATCAGGATTGCCTGCCCTGGAATCATGTATGTTACCAGCACAATCATGAACAGGAAATTGCTGGCCCGGAACTTGATTTTGGAGAACCCATAAGCCGCCATGGCCGAGATTAGACAGGATGCCGCAGTAGTTATCACCGCAACCTTGATCGAATTCCAGTAGTATAAAGTGAACGGATAATCACCAAACCAGACCGCTTTGTAGTTCTCAACCGCATTCCATTCCTTCGGAAGCCACTGGATGGGATACGCAAATACTTCCGACTCCACCTTGAACGAGGTGACCAGCATCCATACAAAAGGCAGCAGGAACAGCACACTTCCGGCAAACATGACCACCGTAACTATGATTTTCAACCCATCGACGCCTGGACGTTTTTCCATATGCTTAACCCTCACTTCTCTGTCTAGTAATTGACCCATTTCTTCTCTGCCAGCCACTGCCCGAACGTAATCAGCATGACGAACAGGAACAACACGACGGCAATCGCTGAAGCGTAGCCAACCTTAAGATTGACAAAAGCTGTATCATACAAGTACCAGACCATCATCGTCGTAGAGCCAATCGGGCCGCCCTGGGTCAGCACCGCGATCACATCAAACACTTTAAACGTAGCAATGATGCCGGTTACAAGCAGGAAGAAGGTCGTGGGCGACAATAGCGGAAAGGTAATCCGTCTGAATTTGGTCCAGGCGTTAGCTCCATCAATTTCGGCAGCCTCGTACAGATCCTTCGGAATGGACTGGAGTCCGGCGATGTAGATAATCATGTTGAAGCCGATGGAGATCCAGACCGAAATCATCATAATGGAGATCAGGGCAAAATGCGGATCGGCAATCCACTTTGGCGGATCAGCAATCCCGATAGCCTTCAGCATTTCGTTAATCGGGCCGTACGAAGGCTGGAACAGTACCTGCCATACAATGGCTACGGCGACGGTCATCGATACATAAGGGACGAAGTAAGCGATTTTAAAATAACCCTTCATATACACGTAGCGGTCGATCAATATCGCCAGTACCATGGATACCAGCAAATACACCGGTACTGTCAGCAGAAAGATAAAGTTGTTGCGCACCGAGCGGATAAACATGTCGTCCTGCAGCAGATTGCTGAAGTTCTGCAGCCCTACCCAGCGGATACCGTCAAAGCCTTGCACAAAATTCCAGTCAGCAAAGCCTAGCACCAGTGTGGCAATGATCGGTATCAGCACCAGAATCGTTACCCCGATCAGCATCGGGCTTACAAAGAGCAGCCCGGACAGCGTTTCTCCCTTTTGCAGCGACCAGCCTTTGCGATTGCGCACAGCCGGCGGCTTTTGCGTTAAAGTCTCCATAATTTGCCCCATGTCTCACACCTCAATGGTTTTGTTATAGGCCAATCCCTTTTCTCTGTTCTCATTATAAAAAAAATACCGTCAGCGCTTTGACGGTATTTTGATCTTATTCAGTATAATTTTTACTTCTTCTTTTTACCCTTGACACCCTTGTCTGTCCGGGCCTTCAGCCCGCCATCGTAGGTATAGAGGATATGATCCTCCAGTTGTTCCCCTTGGAGCACCTTCCGCACCAGCTTTTTGCCCGCCTTGGGCGTCATCTCCCTATACCAGACTCCCTCCGGGTATGAGATCACTATACAGGCGTCCGAGCATCTTCCGTTACACTCGGTTACTGTGGTATGTATCTTACTTGCCGCTCCCTGTTTCTCAATTTCATCCTCAATGGCATCAGCCACTTCTTCGCCTTTATTCTTTCTGCAGCTGCTGCCGCCGCAGATCAGCAAATGATTAACCGTTCCTTGCAGATTCCAGGTCGTCATTAAATATATACCCCCTTTTGAACACTAATACCCCGCATAAGGATCATTCTAAACTCTAGCCATTCACCGGATGCCCGTCAATAGCGTACAATCGGTTTCCTGGAGTGCGGAGGACAAAGTCTTGGTTACCAGCCTCATTAGATGGGGATAATATCTTTTGCTTGCCGGGTCCTCAAGGCCATTACAAAAAAGAAAAGGAGAACAAACCAAATGAAAATTCTGTATATTTACGCCGTACTTGGCTTATTGGGCTTGACTATATCAATATCCGTGGATTGGTTAACCGGAACCCCATTCTCCATGTCGTTCAGCTTTCTTACCTCGATCTTCAACACCACTACCTTCGAGGAGCTGACCGTGATCATTATATTCTTCTTACTTCCGTTTATCCAACTAGGGATGGATGCTTACAACAGGAAAAAGAAACCCGGCCATTGAGGCTACCGGTACCAGCCGAACCGTTTGCGCACATGGTGGACAAGGAACAGCAGAATAGGAATTACCGCGCAGAGGAGCGGAAGAATGTATTTCAGAAACGCTCTCCCTTCATTCAAGTGACTAGTGTAATTCTCAGCGCTCATAAATGAACTGAACAATACAATGACTCCAACAGGCACAACCAGTTTCCGGTAATCCTGAACTTTAAACAAATCTGCAGTGATTACGGTCGCTGCGTAACAATAGATCGACATTTTAAAGAAAACACCGATGATCAGGGTCAAAATGACTAAGGCATCCAGACGCTGGATAAAGTTAGCCACGTTTACCAGCGTGATCGTCGTATAAATGGGAAAGGCCGCTCTACTATATATATTTTCTCCAAGTACGGATATTTCAATGGCATGGGTGAAAGTGAGCAGCAGCCCGCTTAGGATCACTGCCATGACCCCTGCTCTTTTGGCTTTTCGGGGTTTGTTGAAATGAGGCAGAACCGTTGTCATGCAAACCAGTTCCCCAAACGGAAAAATCCAGATGCTGGGATAGGCAGAGCTTAGCGCATCCCACCAATCGTCGGCCTGAAGGGGAAACAAATGCTTAACGTCCACCAGTCCGGCAGCGATAACAATAAAATTGCAGACCAGCCCCATGATCATGATGATCCAAAAATAAATTTCCGCTGTCCTGGCGAATACCTCAATCCCCTTGTTCAGGATGTACATGACCGCAATTACCATAATTGCATTGATAACCAGGATCGGAGTCCGGTCGTAAGTAGACGAGATTAACAGATCTCCAGCCTCCCGTAAATTACGGGAGCCGTTGAACATCAGCACCGGGATATACAGCAGACTCAGCGGCCAGCCAATGGCCTTACCCAGTATTTTTTGTGTATATCCGCTCATGATCAGTTCGGGAAACTGACGATACAGATCGTAGTAGATCAGATAGAGCAGTACTCCTCCTGGCAGGGCCATTAATATGGACAGCCATACCGCATGGCCGCTTTTCAGACCTATAGGAACTACCAGGGCCGTTCCCAGTTCAAACAGCACTATCATGGCAAACAATTGACTGGGTCCGATGACTTCTTTTCTCATAAGAAAGCTCACCTATCTTTTCATTAGATCAATCTTTATTTTTCAGGTGACATGAACGGAGCGAGCCGCATTCCTGTACCCCGAATATACGCTTCAACCTTGAGATCAAGTGTTCCTTTGGCAAAGATCTGGTCCCATTCGTTCTCCACAGTTCTCCAAGCGTTGGGGTGGGTACGTTTTAATTCATTCCCAAAATTCAAATAATCAACACCCGTTTGCTGTGCCGCTTGGAATGCCTGCTCTATTTCTGCCTTCGTCAGCTTTTCCATAGCCTCCTCCAATTTGATGATTTCCTCAGTATTGCTCAAGTCCACACTGCTCTTGGTCTCATTAATATTCCCTTCCTCACTGACATTCACATGAAAAACCGGAATTCCCTCCCGCAATTCTACCTTGACCCCGGTTCTGGATAATAACACGTTAACTGCAACTGCTTTTTTCTGTTCCCCCGCATCGATGTCCACATTCGTTTCGATGATTTTATTCAGTATCCAGTCTGTTCCCCTGGCTTCGGGTCCGTCGATCCATGTTACCAGCTTCCCCTTCTTGAATACGGCCTGGCCTCCCATTGTGATAGTAGTCTCTACATCCGATTGCTCCAGGTTTGATTTCTTCTTACCTGCTTCTACATTGCCAATCATGCGCAGTCCGCTGACCGTGAAGCCTCCCTCCCCTGTCATTTTATTAATCAGCTCAAAAACGTCAACCCGTTGATTCTCCCCCCACACATTGGAAGTATTTTGAATCTTCTTAGACAATCCGATGGAGGGAATGCTTTCCTGCGGTGTGAATACTTTTAGAATAGAAGCAGCACTTGTGTCTCTTGAGATCAGAACAGCTGTATTGAGCCTAAGCTCATGGGATCGTTCGAAGATATCCAATACACCGCTGATCCCGCTTTTTGCGATGGACTCTCCCAGTACCAACAATTGGGTATGGGCAAAAAATAGCTGACGGCTTGCCTGCTTCGAGGTTTTGCGCAGGGCCCCGAATACCGTGTGATCGTTTGACGTATAGATGGTGATTGGGGACGCCCCGCTGTTTGCCCCTTGGCTTGTAGCAGTGGCTGACGGGATGACAACCTGGAACGTTACCTTGTATTCACCCGGTTTCGTTCCCTGGTCTATTCCGATTCCGCTGACAATGGCCAGCTCGTTCAATTCTCTGCTGTTCCAGCAGCCTGTCAGACTCAGGGCCAGTCCCAGATAGGCAATCAGGCAACCTCTCATTTTAACTTTCATTGGTGTTTACCCTTTTGCCTTTAACTACCTTTTTGCGCACATTACTATTATCATTGTTCAGACGCGGCCGGATTTTCATAAAATGAATGGGTGAACGAATTAAGGTGTCCTTCTGCGCCTTAAGGGCAAAAGGAGCTATAGGAGACATATAAGGAACTCCCAATGAGCGCAGGCTACATAAATGTGCGATCAGGATTAAAGCCAGAATAGCTATGCCATAAAGGCCCATAAAGGCTGCAACAAATACAATGACAAATCGCAGCAGCCTTACTGAGAGTGCCATGTTAAAGGCCGGCGTAGTGAAGCTGGAGATCCCTGTTAAGGAAACAACGATAACCATAGCTGGTGAAACAATTCCCGCCTGGACGGCCGCTTGTCCCAGAACCAAACCTCCAATGATGGAGACCGTCTGACCAATCGTGGAAGGCAGCCGAATGCCCGCTTCACGGATAATTTCAAAGGTCACCTCCATCATCAATGCTTCCACAAAGGCCGGAAAAGGCACTCCTTCCCGCTGCGAGGCCAGATTAATCAGCAACGGGGTCGGAATCATCTCCTGATGAAAGTTAAGCGCGGCAACAAAGATAGCGGGACCGAACATCGAAATCAGCAAACAGAGAAAACGCAATAAACGGATCAATGTAGAAATATCAAAACGCTGATAGTAATCCTCTACCGTATGAAAAAACATAAAAAACGTTGTAGGTGCAATGAGCACAAAAGGAGTTCCATCTACAAAAATGGCGATTCTCCCGTCCAGCAGATTCCCGGCCACGCTGTCAGGCCGTTCTGTATTATACAGCGTAGGAAAAGGGGAATAGCCACCTTCTTCAATTAGCTGCTCAATGTATCCCGATTCCAATATGGAATCCACTCTGATTTCTTGCAGCTTTTCTCTTAAATTCTGCAAATTATCTTCGTTTACTATGCCATGTATATACATGATGGCCATACTAGTCTGTGTCACAGCACCCAGTGTCATCGGCTCTACCCACAGATTGGGATTTTTAATTTTGCGGCGGACCAGAGAAATATTAACCCCAATCGTCTCCGTAAAACTCTCCTTGGACCCGCGGATCGATACCTGTGTACTCGCTTCAGACACAGGACGGACCTCGCCTCCGCTTGTGTTGCCGCATATCGCTTCTGCCATGTCTTCGATCAGGATAAGGGTATTTCCGGACAAAAGGGCTTCAAAGAGCTCACTTATCGTGGTGACGGACTTCCCTTTACCTGGATTCAACGCTTTTTCTTTCATATATTTATAAATGTCCAGGCTTGTTGTCAACTTCTGCCCTTCCTCGTTAACAGTTTGAAAGGACATGGCGTGTGAGATGAACTCATTCACGATCTCCTTATCCGTAAGGCCATCCATATATACGGCAGCAATCCGGGGAGCATCATCTATCGTTTGAAAATAGCGGATAATCAGATCCAGACTGTTACCGAGGCCTTCCCGGATATGCTGCAAATTGTCGTCAAGGTTCTCTGTAAGCGGGGAGCTTTGATTGTTGCTATCCTCCGTTTGGGACTTTTTCGGTTTGGTTGTTCGAGTAGCCATCATCCGCACCTCCTGCCCATACTATTTGCCCGCTTCCCTTTTTTTATGCAGCATATGGAATAGAGAAACACAGGTTCAAACAGACTAATTGCAAGGATCTATGCACACAAAAAGGCTGCCGGCACGAAGAATTTCGTACGGACAGCCTCTGATTAATCTATATTCAATAAATCTCCAGCCATTAGTGTTCATCCACTACGCCAAGCGCCCTGTTCTTTTCCTTAAAACGCTCATTATGCGAGGAGACATAAGCCACCTTGGGGGCCTCAGGGTCCAAATACAGCTTCGCGCTGTTCAGAGCAAGAACCGCATCAGTGAAGGTCCCGGCAATTAACCGGACCTTGCTGCTGTAATCTACGAAATCTCCGGCGGCAAATACACCCGGAAGGTTCGTTTCCAGCCGACCGCTGACATTGGCACACCATTCGCCCATATCAATACCCCAATCCTTTAGCGGACCAAAGTCGCTTTTCAGCCCATGATTCACTATCACTGCATCCACTTCAAGCTGCTCATGTTCGCCCGATTCCATATGGCTGATGGTGACCTGGTCTATCTTCTCTCCATTGCTGCTGTGCAGCTGGCTAACCGTGTGAGGAACACGGACTTGAACCGATGAGGCTTTCATGCGGGCAATATTCTTCTCATGACCGCCAAACTGCTCGCGGCGGTGAACAATCGTCACGCTGGCGGCAACGGGCTCCAGCTCATTCGCCCAATCCACCGCCGAATCGCCGCCGCCCGAGATCAGCACCCGCTTGCCGCGGAAAGGTTCCAGCTCCTGCACAGTATAATGAAGGTTCGTCACCTCATAGCGGTCCGCCCCCTCAATCTCCAGCTTCGCCATCTGCAGGATACCGTATCCTATGGTCAGGATGATAGTACGCGTCCAGTGCCGCTCGCCGCTCGCTGATGTCAAAATATACGTGCCGTCCTCTTGCCGCTCCTGAGCAATGATCTGTTGGCCCAGTACGATGGTAGGATCAAAGGTCCGGGCCTGCTCAGCCAGCTGATCTATCAGTTTCCGGCAGAGTATTGGAGTAACTCCCCCCACATCCCAGATCATTTTTTCGGGATAAATAAGCATTCTTCCGCCCAGCTCATCCTTGGCTTCAATCAGCTTCGTCTTCAGGTCGCGCATCCCGCTATAGAATGCTGTATACATACCGGCAGGACCCCCGCCAATAATCGTCACATCGAATAATTCCAGCTCTTTGCTCATGTAATCCCCTCCATGTGTATTGGTATTTCAGCGAATTAAGAACGGGTACGGGCCAGCAGGTAGAGAAAATAAGGCGCCCCAATCACGGCAACGACAATACCTGCCGGAATTTCGGAAGGCTGCAGTATCCAGCGGCCGATGGTATCCGCCGTAAGAACAAGCAGTGATCCCAGCAGCGCCGAAGCGGGCAGCATCAACTGATGCTTCGGCCCCACCAGGCGCCGAGCCAGATGCGGCCCCACCAATCCGACGAATCCGATTCCGCCGCTCACGGCGACACTGGCCGCTGCTAGACCGACCGCAGCCCCCAGCAGGCGGAATTGCTCCTTCGTTACCGCCGCGCCGAGTCCGGTTGCAGTCTGATCCCCCAGGTTCAATACATTCATGACTCTGGCCTTGTAGATCACATAGGGCAGCAGAATGAGTATCCAAGGCAGCAAGGAAAGTACGAACTTCCAGCTGGTCCCCCAGATACTGCCCGCAAGCCAAGTGGCGACAAATTGATATTTGTCGGGGTCCAGGCGCAGGGTAAGTACAATCATAGCCGCGCTCATGCCTGCCGCAACCGCCACCCCGGTCAGCAGCAGCCGGATTGGAGAGATTCCCTCATGCCGCTTATAGGCAAGCGCATAGATCATGGCTGCCGTACATGCAGCCCCGACAAAAGCTACCAGCGGAAGCATAAATACCGGTGCGGCTGTGGTTGCCGGATAAAAAGAAACCAGCAGCATCACCATGAGTCCGGCTCCGGCATTGATGCCAAGAATTCCGGGATCGGCCAGATCATTGCGGAACACACCCTGCATCACTGCACCTGAAACCGCAAGTCCGGCTCCGATCAGAATCGATATCACAATCCGCGGCAGACGGAAATCGAACAGGATGAGCTCCTGTTTGTCCGTGCCACGGCCGAGCAGGGTATGCAGTAGCTGGGGCGGTGTCAAATGTATGTATCCTGTGTTCATACTGATCACAAAAACAGCTGCGATCAAGGCAGATAGTACTGCCAGCACTTGTAATCCCCGTCTGCGTCTAACCTCATCAAAACTTATTGCCTTCTGTTTACGCACCTTCACAGCTCCCTTCTTTCTTTGCGGGCCAGATACAGAAAGAAAGGCACACCAATCAATGCTAGAATCGCGCCCAGCGGCGTTTCATGCTGCGGGATAATGGTTCTCGCAGTGAGGTCGGCGAGCACGACCAGCAGACTGCCAAGAACGGCGGAGCATGGAATAATCCATCGGTAATCCACACCGACAAGATACCTTGTCAAGTGGGGAATAATCAGACCTATGAACCCTACAGCTCCTACGACCGAAACCGAAGAACCGGCAAGAACCAGGACGATCAGAGCACCTGCCAGCTTCACCAGACCTGTACGTTGCCCGAGACCTTTGGCAATATCCTCACCCAGGCTGAGCATGGTAATGGAACGGGATAGAGCAATTGCCCCAAGAATAGCCACAAATACCCACGGAAACATGATCTTGAGCTGGAACCATTTCGTTCCGGCTATACCTCCCGCATACCAAAAGGCCAGATCTTGTCCGATTTTAAAATATAAAGCCACTCCCTCACTTAAAGCCGAGAGTAGTGCACTCAATGCCGCACCAGCCAGTACAAGGCGTGCTGGCGTAAGTCCGCCTTTAGCCAGGGAACCGATACCATATACGATCGCCGCACCAGCCCCTGCACCGGCAAAAGCATACAGAATCAAACCCATGAACGGCAGATTCGGCATAAAAGCAAACACAAGCGCCAGCGCAAAACCTGCGCCAGAATTAATGCCCATCAGCCCCGAGTCCGCGAGCGGATTACGGGTCATCCCCTGCATTATGGCTCCAGCCACCGCAAAGCTAGCCCCGATCATCACACCACCTAGCACGCGGGGAAGCCGCAGCTCGCGGATAATCTGGTGATCCGTAATATCCGGATTGAAATGAAAAATAGCGTTCCATACCACCGGCAGCTTAATATCCGCAGCCCCGAAAGAGACCGAAACCGCAATTCCCAGCGCCAGGGCAATCAGACCGCCAACCAGGATCAGCGTAGCCGCCCAAGGACGCGAACGAAGCTTCACCTCATTCTGCCGCCTATGGGGACCTGTGCCGGCTGCTGTCTGTTGACTCATAGGTTCCACCTTTTTCTCATGAAATTGATAATCATTATCATTATCACATTGTAAAGGAAGATGCTGTATTTTGGCAATGGACAAATATGATTTGCAGCTTTTATAGAAAACCAAAACCCCCGGAAACCATCCTGAGGAAGCGACAATTTGCCGGGGGTTTTGAATGTCCTAAAATCTGAAGACTGCATACCATCCGCTGGTTGGTTTGACAACTGCAGGCGGGGCAGGAAGGTGCTTTTATCGGGTATAGTCTTCATATTCATCGCGCCGGTTCAACTTGTGATACATATATTCGTCGTTCTTCAGTTTGTAGAGTGCACCCATTCCGGCAAAGATGAAGAACAGCACCTCCAGTAAAATCATATTAATTATCCTTATCCGTCTCCGCGATGAGTCCATTATCGATCAATTAGAGAGCGGCTTAACGGCGATCAATAACTTGGATTTGTGGAAAATGTGAACTTGGTACGAGTGCATAGGACGGACCTCCGTGTAGCTTGGCGGCAATGTATATGTATGCTCTTCCCCGTCAATTACTACCTTCACTTTATCACTCGCCCGATACTGAGAGAGTCGTTCAACAACAGCAGCTTCTTCAGTAGAATAACCCATTACCAAAGCGTCCACACTTAGCTGATAGATATTGATTGCAGTGATTAAGAGGAGAAGATAGGCGAAAAGGGTAAATAAAGATCCAAGTATTTTTTTCCAGAGGGTATTTAGCAAGGCCTGATTTCTTCTCACAGCTAACGTGTACTCAACCAATAGCAGATAAGAAACTACAATATCAACTGTTAATTCAACCAGCAGTACTCTGCGTTCAAATCCACTGTACTTCACGACAATCCCTAAATCTAATAATAACAACACAGCAGCGAAGGCAACTCTTATTGTGTTTCTCGTTTTCATTGGCCACAACATTTATTTAAAGCTCATAGTATCTTCCATAATTCTGCCCTCCAGGGTTAGCAAATAGAGATATTGCGCAATCCATACTTCATCCATGCTTGCTCTTTTTGCTCAAAACGTTGTAGATTTGTAGTATCCAACTTCAATCTATTCACGCCTCCACCCCGCCAAAAGAAAGGATATGTACACTGAGTCCCAGCCCCAACTCGCCCAACGCCCTAACTGTTTCCGGAGGGAAGTCCATTCCCATCTGGCCGTAATCGGATCTCAGATAAGCATTGAGTCGAACCGTCTCATATTGTTGCTTCAGCTTGCTGATTTGCTCACGATATGGAAGCAGTTTCTGTACTAATAAGGCTAGAGCCTCTTCAGGAGCCACATTCTCAGAAAACTTCTCTGTAATATGCCAGCTGTCAAATGGAGCTTGTCTATTATTTAATTTCGCTAGCAGTTCTCCATTTCTGGTTATGTTGCTTGGAACTGTACTGAGCATATGGCTAATTTCATCAAAATTCAGACTCTTATCGTAGATACTAAAGGTAAATTCACCTTCCATACTGCAAATCCATCCCCCTATGTCATTTATTCATAATCCACATGTATTTACTCCTCCCCTATTTATATCATAAAGTAGTGAACTCCGGTATAAAGGGAAAGACCGCCTTCCAAAGTGACTCCGGACGCCATGCATTGTGAGTCGCACCGTGTGTTGAAGGATGAAGTGGGGCCTTATGTAGAACAACCGTTAACTATAATTTTGAACGAACGATTCAGTAATATTTCGAAAAGGGCATCCCTGTCGCCATCTCTGGCTGAGGAATACCCTTCATATCATAAATTCCTATGCAATTAGCCTAGCGCCGAAACCTACAACAGCTTCGAAATCACCGTTCCCGACAACAGCTGGCCCAGCGTCCGGTCGAGCGGCAGCGGCTTATTACCGAGACATGTCCGCACGGCGGTCAGCAGCACGCGTACATCAAACTTACTCGGATGCACTGGAATCACTTCTTTTTCCAGCGCCAGCAGACTGTATACGGCCATCATCGCTGATCTCACGGAATACTCCACGGTAAAGACACAGTCGTCAGGCACTTCGGCAAATTGTCCGAGGAAAGCCAGATTCGTACTGCCCTGCGGAACAACCTGCGGACGGTCGCCCGCCACACGGGGCATAAACTGGGAAGTGATATATGGCATCATGCAGGGAATGACATTCGTCGTATGCTCCAGAATTTCCGGAATCCGGTCCTTCAGGCCGATATGGTAGCACAGCTCTTCCAGTAGCTCGCGTCCGGTACAATCGCTCATCTTCTTCTTGATATAGTTGCCCTCGGCATCCGGGAACAGGCCATACGCCCACAGGACCTTCACATTCTCCGGCTGATTGATGAAATGCGGCTGCTTCGGTGCAGTCCAGGACATCATCCAGTTGGAATCCTTGATCGTAACAACACCGCCCATACCCGGCAGATCACCGGTCAGCTCCAGCAAATAAGGGAAGACGATCTCATCATCGGTAAATGTCATCGTAAAAGACAGCCATTTCGTCTTGTCAATGTCCCCGCAGAATACTTCAGGATGACCGAAATCGGGGGATTTGGCGGCAAGCTTTTCCCATAGGCTCCAACAGCCGCGCTCCGTAACCGAACGGTTAAGAACCGCAGGATGGTCCATATCGCCAAGAGTCGAATTTTCCGTCATCGAGCCGTTCGTTACCATCACCAGATCGCTGCGGGAGGTCGAAATAGTCTTTGGCATTCCGTTCACTAGAACATGAATGGCCGTAACCGTCTTTTCCCCGCCAGTGAAATCCACATCCAGATCGGTGACCTGATGTCCCTTGTCAAAATGAACTCCCTCACTCTCCAGCCACTTCATCAGCGGAAGAATCAGCGAATCGAACTGGTTGTATTCCGTATGCAGGATGCCCTTCAATTGATTCATCCCGGAGATCAGGTGCATGAAACGCTCCATATAACGTTTGACCTCAACCACACTGTGCCAATTCTCGAAGGCGAACATGGACCGCCAGAAATACCAGAAGTTCGTGTCCAGGAAGCTCGGGTCAAAAAACTGCTCAATCGTCACCGCGCCCAGCTTCTCCTCTGTCACCATCACCAGCTTACCGAGTTGAAGCGCGTGGGCCGTAGACAATCCCAGCGAGGAAAAGTCGGCCTTCTGCCCTGCCTTCTCCACCAGACGGCAGTGAGATTCGATCGGCTCGGCCAGATTCAGCTCGCGGAACTCTTCCAGCACTGTCCGGTCAGGGTTGGTCAGCGATGGAATGAAGCCGAACAGCTCCATAAAGCACTCAAAATGCTCCTCAATCTCGCGTCCGCCCCGGGCACTGTAGCCGTCTTTGGCATTCCCCGCGCCGTCCATTGAGCCGCCATATACTGCAGATTGCTCCAGAATATGAATGTTCCGGCCAGGCATATGCCCGTCACGGATCAGAAAAGCCGCCGCGGACAGCGAGCCGATCCCCCCTCCAACGAGATATGCTTTTTTCGAAGCAATTCCTCCCTGCACGAGCGGGTTAATTCTTTGATAGGTTCCCATTTTGTCCTCTTCCTTTCATCGAACTGGATAAGTGACTCTAGAACTGACTTCACTATACCCAGCGGAACCTAAGAATTCTATGGACAGCTCGCCGCATCTGTACAGGGTTTACACATCTGCGGGAGATTGTGTCATTTTATTGGGGCGGTATGATAGTTAGCCAGACTCCGGGAGATACTGCCGTCCATAATCCGGGCCACTTTGTCCACGATCTGTGCCGGGTCGGTGTTCGCTCCTGCCTTGAGCCAATGAATGACCTGCTCCAGGATTGCCAGGGTATAGAAATCAGCAATATCTTGCATAGCCAGCATATTCACCCGTTCCGGCTCTTTCATATTCAGCTCCTCTACAACCTGAATCACCACTTCATAGATCACCCCGTACAAAAATCCCTCCAAATGCTCACGCCCCAGGGAATGGAAGGTGTTCAGGCATATGGTTTTGTTGCTCTGCGTATAGTACAGCACGCTAAGGAACCCCTGCTTCCAACCGGAGCAATTGCGGTATGGCTCTAGGCCTTCAATGATTTCGGTCTGGTAGACCCAGCCAAGCAGCTCATAGATATCCTGAAAATGATTATAAAAGGTATGCCGGGTCACCCCGCAATCGCAGGTAAGCTGCTGAATGGTAATTTTGTGGAGCGGCTTTGTGAGCATCAGTTTTTTGAGTGAGCGGGCCAATGCATTTTTTGTGACTTGTGAATAGGACATAGCTTCCTTCTGCCCCCTGGATAATAGATTGACCTTGCGGATTATCACACTATGTAAAATATTACTCTTACTTCCAATATATATGCAAGGGGTAACAGGAAATTCGGGATCTGGAGCTGGGTTAGTGAGCTGTGAATAAAAGCACAAAAAAAGACGGGCAAACCTCTATCATTTGTCCGTCATCTCACTTGTCTTACATTCAACAATTGCATAGCCATTATTCAGGCCCATCATTTCAGCCACAAGGCACTGCCTTCAGCATAATTTTTTCAGATGAATAACCTCAACTAATTCATTAAAAAGTCCAAAATATTCATTCCACTGCCCGTATTGGCCTTGTACAGTTCCGTATATCCGCATTCCCGGCAGCTAATGGTGATGAACTTTTTATTCTGGACATCAAAAAGCTTCGCAAAGTTGCCGCCGGTTGCCTGGAACTGGTCCACGGCATATTCTTTACATCCGCATTTATTGCAAATAAAATGTTTTTTAGCCATGGTGCTCTCTCCTCCAAAAGGTTTCTCTGTTGCGTCTAGAGTATGTGCTGTTACTTATTACATCGGCTGAACACAGACGGAAAATAATCATATTGCCCACAATGATGCTAAAGACGCAGAGGAACACTATGATTTAGTTTGTGGTCTAGGCCGTATTTCATTGGCAGATCAAAAACAAATATCAATATCATATCATCCATAATTTTCCTTATCCAGCAAATCAAATAAATAAGTAATAAAGACCCACTTGGGGGCTTATTGGGCAGGCTCAGACAGGTTATCTGAAAATCTGATCATTAATTATACTTCTAAAATCCAGTTTTGTTCCGCACCAGCCTTCCGGTAGATCGTTCCCAGCGCCAAGGTACATCATGTCCCTGCATATGCAGGCCTCCATACCATTCATCTATTCCTTGCATCAGGACGCGGTCCGCCCTTCCGTTCTTTATCTGCTTACCCAGCTCAGTCATTGTAACCTGCCGGCTCAGAAACTCAGGAATTTGCCGGAAATCCGTATCATCAACAGCCCCGTCGATGTACATCATAGGATGATTACCCGCTGTCAAAGCACGCACATACTTGAAGTATTCGATATCCCCCATACCAAGTACATGCAAGGCATCCGTAACTTGACGGAATAACTCCAGCGGCGTATGCGCCCCGGCTTCAACAGCTTCAAGTGTGGTCTGTTCCACAATTCCCAGGCCATTCTCAACGGAAGGAAGCCGTGATAAATGGGCCATGAAGGCTTCATAGGCAAAAGGCAGGCCGGACGCCGCCAGCTCCGACTTCTTCAGTTCAAGCAGAGCAGCCATTTGGGCAGGATCAGCTGAAGCATACGCCTGCCAAAGCTCACTTCCAAGCTCAATTTCCCGCTTTCCGATCGTCCGCCAGGTCCCGGATAACGTTCCAAGCTGTGCCGGAGTAAGCTGTCCCAGACCATGGAACGGTTCGATTCCCGGAAACTCCCCGATGCAGAGCAGACTAAGCTTGGTACGGCCGGGCATATTCCTTTTGAACGTATGCAGCAAATAGGCAAGCATACTCTGGTCAAACAGGTCATGCTCAAACCAAAGTACTACTTCGTCGTACCGGGTATAGTCGCGGAGCTTACGCTCCTGTTCCTCACAGCCCGCTATATACTCATTAGCCGGAATACCGAGCGTTGCCTCCAGCACCAGAGAGCGCTTCGCACGTTCCTCCGGCCGGGAGAGGTCTTCAAATATTGGACCAGAGGAATAAATCTCCCTCCATACCAATACATCCCCTTGAACAATTCCTTGCTTTAGCATGTTACCCACCGTATCTCCATTCACAATATGCAGCATATTTGCGCCCCTTTCGTATAAATGATTGAACACGGAAGCCAGATCGGCAACCGGGAGTGTGCCTTTCAGCTTTTGGCGTGCATCATGCAGCCTTTTCTTGAGTGTCTGCACCGGAGTCCCGAGATAAGCGGAAATCTCCTGGAGGGAATAGCCGTAGAAATAAAACAGCTGCACCGGGACCCTAAGCTTGGCGGATAACGCGGCCACCGAGTTTTGCAGCACCTGCTCCTCCGCATAACGTTCCGCAACCTCCGCCGCACCCGGCGCATTCTGCAAACCCTGCAGTGTTTCATCCAGAGGAATCGTGGGTTGAAGCTTGCGCCGGAGTACACGCTGACCTTGCCTTACGACAATCGTCTTGAACCAGCCCGGAAAGGCAGCCGGGTCGCGCAGCTTGTGCAAATTCAGAAACGTTTCAAGGCATGCCTCCTGAACTGCATCCTCCGCGAGATGGACGTCTTTCAGCAAGTCGTAAGCGACCGCGTATGCCATCCCCCGGCAATGCACCATCAGCTGTGCGAACGCCTCAGCATCTCCTTGTCTCGCCTTCTCCACCCACTGACGCATGTCCGCCATCCCCTTCACTTTCATGTTCTTATACTATAGGTGCCATAATCACGGGCAAAGGTTACATTGTGCCGGAGAAGAAGATAATGGATAGATAAACCAATCGAACTATCCCGGAATAGTAACCATAAACCCATTCCCGCTTACAATGGATATCTTGATATACAGTGTAATGAATACACACAGGTGCCGCCACATTTTATTCTTTCTGCAATACAAGAAAGCATTCCCTTGGAAAGAAGTGGACAGCCTGGCATTTGTAAACGTTCAGCTCCAAGGCGTTGTTTATTTAAAAAGAGGGTTTTAAAATTCTTGAATAGAATAATTTATGAGGTAATCAATTTGTACACATAAGGAGATCAATCTATGGCAAAAAACAAATTACTAAGAATGGACAATGTTGGCATTGTTGTAGAATCCCTTGATGACGCAATTTCTTTCTTCGAGGAGATTGGCTTGAAGCTCGAAGGGCGAGCCACTGTCGAAGGGGAATGGGCTGGTCGCGTAACCGGGCTGGGTTCACAGTGTGTAGAGATTGCTATGATGGTTACCCCAGATGGCCACAGCCGAATTGAGCTTTCGCGATTTCTCACCCCACCCACTATATCAGATCACCGGACGGCTCCTGTAAATGCCCTCGGTTATCTGCGTGTCATGTTCACTGTTGAAGACATTGACGAAATGGTATCCAGACTCACTAAGTATGGTGCTCAGCTCGTTGGCGAAGTGGTTCAGTACGAGAACTCGTATCGGCTTTGCTACATTCGTGGAACTGAAGGACTTTTAATCGGTTTAGCGGAACAACTCGATAACCAAATCCCATAAGTATAATACATGTTCATTTTGCTATATGTTGTCGTTTAATGCATACTCAGAACAAAACATGCCTAACAATAGCAATACAAAAAGCCGCCCCTCACGAGGCGGCCTTCAAACGTTCATTTCACCCGTCACATTCACTACTCGCCCTTAACTCCCAGCTCATACCACTTCTATATTCTTCACCAATCTCTTGCTGTCTTACCGTAACCCTACTGTGCGATCTGCTCGCGGATATTCGCGAGAATCTTCTTCTCCAGCCTCGACACCTGGACCTGCGAGATGCCGAGGCGGCTGGCGACTTCGGATTGGGTCTGGTCGCGGTAGTAACGCAGGTAGACGATCAGGCGCTCGCGCTCAGTCAAGGCCCCGATGGCCTCGTTCAGCGCCAGCTTGTCGAACCAGCGCTCCTGTGTCTCGTCAGCAATCTGGTCGATCAGCGTGATCGGGTCTCCGTCATTCTCGAAGACGGTCTCGTGGATCGAGGTCGGCGGCTTGTTGGCCTCCTGGGCGAACACGATTTCTTCGGGCGTGACCCCCAGCGCTTCTGCGACTTCCCCGATGGTCGGCAGACGGTCCAGCGTCTTCGACATTTCGTCCTTCATTTTGCGCACCCTGTTGGCCATTTCCTTGAGGGAACGGCTGACCTTGAGGGTGCCGTCGTCCCGGAGGAAACGCTGGATCTCGCCGATAATCATCGGCACGGCATAGGTGGAGAATTTGACCTCGTAGCTGAGGTCGAATTTATCAACGGACTTTAGCAGTCCGATACAGCCGATCTGGAACAAATCGTCAGGCTCATACCCGCGGTTCATAAACCGCTGCACCACCGACCAGACGAGGCGAATATTACAGTTGACCAGCGTATCGCGGGCCAGATTATCTCCGGCTTGACTGAGTGCGATCAGACGTTTGACCTCCGCATCGTCCAAATAGGTCGGCGGAGCTTTTTTTGACTCTGCATCCATGGCTCCAACCCCTAATTGTATAAAGCTTTTTTCGAGACGATGGTTTTCTTCATTGAAATGGAGGTACCGCGCCCCGGTTCACTTGCAACTTCGAATTCATCCATGAAATTCTCCATAATCGTAAAGCCCATTCCCGAGCGCTCCAGCTCCGGCTTGGAGGTGTACAGCGGCTGCTGGGCCAGCTCGAGATCCTCAATTCCCCGGCCTTTGTCCTCAATGGTGAGATGCACGGTTTCATCCTCGATGGAGGCGGAGATGCTGACAACTCCTTCAGGATCACTATCGTAACCGTGGATAATGCAGTTGGTAACAGCCTCCGACACCACCGTCTTCAGGTCATTCAGCTCTTCCATCGTAGGATCAAGCCGGGAGACAAAAGCCGCCACTACCACGCGTGCGAATGATTCGTTCTCCGACAGTGCGGCAAACTGGACACTCATGAAGTTACCCGCTTCGCTCTTTGTCATAACGCAACCTCCAAATCCGAGAGTGCAGCGCTCTCGTCGTCATATAGGGGCATGATTTTGAACAAGCCCGACATTTCCAGCAGCCTTTTTACAGGTGCGGTGGCGTCACAGACGACCATTTTCCCGCCTTTGCTGCGGATGAGCTTGTACCGCCCGAGAATGACGCCTAAGCCCGAGCTGTCCATAAACTGCAATTCCTTCAGACTGAGAATCAGATGCTCTACCTGGCCCCGCATTATTGCTTCATCCATATCCATACGTACATACTCGGCTGCGTGGTGGTCCAGCTCTCCTGACAGCCGTACAATCAGCACACCTCTGTGATGCTCCATCTCCACATGAGAATTCATACCTGCCACTCTCCTCTTCGTTGCTTTGAGAAAACGTCCTGTACATCAGTTCTTTCCCCTACAAGGACAAGGTTTTCTACGCGGGAATTCTATAATCCTGCCTCACGACAAAACTAGAAGAAAACCCCTACGAATCAACAGAAAGCCTGAGACTAATCTACAAAATACAAGAAATTAATCAGCCCTGAACATGGAGCCCGTGGTCCGTTTGAACAGCCTCCACCAGCCTGCCTTCGGCACATCTGCGTCTGCCTTCAGCTCATATTGCTTCACAATAGTTGTTCCCTGATAGACAACCAGCTTGCCTACCGTTTGACCTGCCTTTACAGGGGCCTTAATGCTGTCCGGCACCACGAGCTCATGACGGATGCCCTCCTGGGTAATTCCTTTCTTCAAAAGCACACTGTAGGTTTCTTTGGCGACAAGCGGAAGCTGGGTCTTCACGCCTTTCTCAATTTTCACACTGCCGATGGCGTCTCCCGCTTTGTGAATCGTATGGACTTTATATTGGGAAAAGAGGTAATCGAACATCGCGGACACTTCACTGTTACGGGTTTTGGTATTGGGTTCGCCCAGCACCACCGCAACGGCACGCAGTCCATCTCTGGCCGCAGTTGCGGAGAGGCAGAACTTGGCTTCGGACGTATAACCTGTCTTCAGGCCGTCAGCCCCCGTATAAAAGCGCACAAGCTTGTTCGTGTTCACCAGCCAGAACGGCTTGGCCGAGTCCTTGCGCAGGTAATCCTGATAGGAACCGGTGTACTTGATAATCCGTTCATGCTTCAAGAGCTCCTGGCTGATGACGGCAATGTCATGGGCGGAGGAATAGTGATTCTCGGCCGGCAGACCGTTGCAGTTGGCAAAATGCGTGTCCTTCAGGCCAAGCGCCTCGGCCTTTTGGTTCATCTGATCGACAAAGGCGCTCTCCGAACCGGCTAATTTCTCGGCCATTGCCACAGAAGCGTCATTGCCTGAGGCCATGGCTATGCCCTTAAGCATTTCATCCACAGTCATTTCTTCGCCGGGCTCCAGAAAAATCTGCGACCCGCCCATCGACGCGGCATATTCGCTTGTCCGCACCTTGTCGGTCAATTGCAGCTTGCCTTCATCCAGCGCCTCGACGGTCAGCAGCATGGTCATGATTTTGGTAATACTTGCCGGCGGCAGCTTATCGTGGCTGTTCTTTTCATAGATCACGGTGCCGGTGTTCGCATCCATCAGAATGGCAGAGCGCGCTCCGGGTGCCAGATCCACAACAGCGGTGTTCTTACCGGTGTCTTTAGCTTTGGTTTTTTCCTCTGCATACGCGCCTGAAGCTGAGCCCAGAACCGAAGCAGCAACACACAGCACGAGCAGTACATAACGCATTTTTCTCACAATGGTTCCCCTCCTGAACATTAACCTTCATTTCACAGGTACTGTGTTCCAGTCTGGTCAGAAAGGGTGAAAATTATTCCATTTGTATGTAAAAAGACAGGTTCATCTCCGGTGAGGCCCCCCTGAAGTGCAGACTCCGCAACATAGCCGGAATAAATGGTTCATAAAAGAAGACTGCATCCCTTTTCAGCAGGGAGCATGATATTGTGAACTTCCTTTTTTTATAAAAATGGGTTGTTTTTCATTTTAAAGCATTCTAAGATGGTTTCAGACATCGATGTACTCTATATGAAAGAGAAGATCATATGAAAGTGACAATTGAAAACATACCGTCCTGTACAATTGTATATATGAGACAGATTGGTCCTTATGGAATAGCAAATTCACAATTAATGGATACATTCAAAAGGTGGGCAGCCTCTACTTCAATTTTTAATACAATGTCTGTGATCCTTGGAATTGCCCAAGATAATCCTGCATTTGTGAAACCGGAACATTGCCGCTACGATGCGTGTCTGGTTGTTCCTGAGGATTACTGTGTCCAATCTGATGAAGTCAGCTTAGGCAGTATAAGCGGAGGAAGCTACGCTGTATTTATGATCCCTCATACAGCAGAAGCTGTTCAAAAAGCCTGGGGTGAAATCTTCACGGAGTTGAAGAACCGAAGGCTGAGTCTGGATGAAACAAGACCCATCCTGGAGCGGTATAGTATGGAGCTTGTTAGTAATCATTATTGTGAGATTTGCGTTCCACTTCATTAAGAAAAAGCGGCAGTCCAGGACGTTTCTGTCCATGGCTGCCGCTTTATTTTTGCTTAGAGTCTTTCCACACCAAGCACTATAATCCCTGTCTGCCTAATACCGTATGACCCCATCCTTGGTCACCAATGCGAAGACCAGCGGTTGCGGGGGAACCGGCTCGGCGGAAATCAGGTAAGCTTCCAGCACTTTGGCTTCCGCTTCCTGCACCTTGTTCACTCCGGCGTCGTTCACATGCAGGACAGCGAGTGTTTCGCCTGCCGCTACAGCATCCCCGACTTTCTTGGACAGCTGAATACCGACCGCCAGATCAATGACCGATTCCTTCGTTTCCCGGCCGGCACCAAGCAGCATGGCAGCGATGCCAATTTGCTCAGCCTGGATGCTCTCCACGTACCCGGCAGTTACTGCCTTCACTTCGATGAAGGTCCGTGCGGACGGCAGTGTATCGGGCGACTCCACCTGGGTTACATCTCCGCCCTGGGCCAGGACGATCTGCTTGAACTTAGCCAGTGCACTGCCATCCTCAATGTGGGTCTTCAGGATCAAGCGCGCTTCGGCCTCATCCTTCGCTTTTCCCCCGAGAACCAGCATCTGACTTCCAAGAATCAGGCAGACCTCTTCCAGATCTTTAGGCCCGTGACCCTTAAGGGTTTCGATGCCTTCCTTGATTTCCAAGGCATTGCCGATGCCGTAGCCCAGGGGCTGGTCCATGTCGCTGATGACCGCAACCGTGTTGCGCCCCAGATGGGTTCCAATATCGACCATGGCCTGGGCCAGGGCGATGGAATCGTCCAGCGTTTTCATGAATGCGCCGCTGCCGGTTTTGACATCGAGTACAATGGCATCGGCGCCGGCGGCAATCTTTTTACTCATGACGGAGCTCGCAATCAGCGGAATGGATTCCACCGTCGCGGTCACATCACGCAGCGCGTACAGTTTCTTGTCCGCAGGGGTGATATTGCCGGACTGGCCGATGACAGCCGCACCGATCTCGCCAACCTGGGTGAAGAACCGTTCACGGTCCATCTCCACGGAGAAGCCGCTGATCGACTCCAGCTTGTCGAGCGTGCCGCCGGTATGTCCCAGACCGCGGCCGGACATTTTGGCGACTGGTACTCCGGCAGAGGCTACGAGTGGAGCAAGCACTACTGTAGTTTTATCGCCCACACCGCCTGTGGAATGCTTGTCTACCTTGATGCCCGCAATCGGACTAAGGTCAACCTGGTCACCTGACATGGCCATTTCCAGGGTCAGATCACCGGTTTCACGTGCGTTCATCCCCTGGAAGTAGACCGCCATTGCCCAAGCAGAAATTTGATAATCCGGAATTTCACCTTTGCTGTAGCCCTGGATCAGATAAGCAATTTCTTCACGGCTCAGCTCGCCGCCGTCTCTTTTCTTCTGAATCAGATCAACTGCCCGCATTATGCCTGTACCTCACGCACAAAAGCGCGCACCAGGCCGATAAATTTCGGTTTTGTCAGGTTTGCCACCTTTACCACCTGCTCATGCGTCAGCGGCTCCAGCTCATCCCCAATAGCCATATCGGTAATACAGGTAATACCCAGTACCCGCAGCTTGCTGTGGCTGGCAACAATCACTTCCGGCACCGTGGACATGCCTACGGCATCTCCGCCGAGAAGGGCGAGCATTTTGAGCTCAGCAGGTGTTTCATAGGTTGGGCCGCTGATTCCGGCATAGACGCCTTCCTGCAGCACCAGTGCTGCGCCGTCCACACCTTTGACTCCAGCCGCCAGCTTTTTGGCCAGAACGATATATTCAGGATCATACGCCCGGGACATATCCGGGAAACGAACACCCAGCTCCGGATCATTAGGTCCGATCAGCGGGTTGTCGCCGGTCATGTTCAGGTGGTCGGTAATCAGCATCAGATCCCCGGCTTTGAATGAACGGTTCATGCCGCCGCCCGCATTGGTAATTACCAGCGTTCCTATGCCAAGCTTAGCCATTACGTATACCGGCAGTACAACCTTGCGCATGGCATAACCTTCATAGTAATGGAAACGGCCCTGCATAATCATAACGTCTTTGCCTTCCAGCTTTCCGATGACGAACCGTCCGGCATGGCCTTCCACCGTCGAACGCGGAAAGTGGGGGATTTCCCCGTAAGGTAAGTAAATGGCATCTTCAATCTGGTCGCCAAGATCGCCAAGACCCGAACCCAGAATCAGTCCGATCTTTGGAGCGTATGCACCCAGTTTGGATTGAATATATTCAGCAGCTTCTTTGACCTGCATGCCATAAGGGGTATTTGCGTGTTGTGTCATAAGTAACGTCCTCCCTATATCAATTGTGTATGGTGTAAAAGTCAGTTCAGCTGAGGCCTCAGCCTACATCTTCGGAATAAACGCCAGGACCAGCTTCAAAAAGTGCTCCCGCACACGGTCTGCCGTCTCCATAACCTCCGCATGGTTCAGCGGCTGGTCCAGAATACCGGCAGCCATATTTGTGATACAGGAAATACCCAGCACCTCAATGCCGGCATGACGGGCAACAATGGTCTCCGAAACGGTAGACATCCCGACCGCATCCGCACCCTGGCGGCGAAGCATCACGATTTCAGCCGGTGTTTCGTAGTTGGGTCCAAGCAGTCCGGCATATACACCTTCCTTGAATTCAAACCCCTGTACTGCCGCAGCTTCTTTGGCCACTGCTATCAGACGGGGGCTGTAGGCTGAGGACATATCAGGGAAGCGCACACCCAGCGCATTGTCATTGGGGCCCGTCAGCGGATTGCGTCCGGTCAGGTTCAGATGATCGGTGATCAGCATCAGATCCCCAGGCTTGAAGTCTGTGTTCACGCCTCCGGCGGCATTGGTCACCAGCAGGCTGGCTACTCCCAGCTCCTTCATTACACGAACGGGAAAGGCTGTCGTTTCCGGGCCATAGCCCTCATACATATGAAAACGGCCCTTCATCATAACCACACGGCGTCCTTCGATCATGCCAATCAGCAGTTCACCCTCGTGTCCTTCCACCGTAGATACCGGGAAATGCGGAATTTCATGGTAGGGAATGACCACCTCATCGGTGATCAGATCCGCCAGCACGCCAAGACCCGAACCGAGGATCAGGCCGATCTCCGGGGCAACCGGACATTTATCTTTGATATAGATTGCTGCTTCCTGAATATTGCTCTGAGTTACTACGTTCATGATTATATTGCCTCCTAAAGGGGTTGTGGGATTACTTCAATTCCGCCAAAAAGCTTGTCCCGTACTGCGGCGCTTTCGCCCCGAAGTTGTCGGCAATCGTCGCTGCCACATCCGAGAACGTCTGCCGGATGCCCAGGCTGTCCGGGTTCTTGAACCGCGGACTGTAGACCAGCAGCGGCACATATTCGCGCGTATGATCCGTTCCACTGTGGATCGGGTCATTCCCGTGGTCTGCCGAGAGGATCAGAAGATCGTCTTCCGTTAACGTCGAGAGCAGCTCAGGCAGCGCCTGATCAAACACCTCCAAGGCATGACCATAGCCCTCAGGATCACGGCGGTGGCCGTACAGGGAGTCGAAGTCTACCAGATTGGTGAACAGGAAGCCGTTAAAAGGCTTGCGCAGCTCTGCAATTGTAATTTCGATACCATGCTCATTGCTTTTGGTCGGATAGGAGGCTGTAACCCCTTCACCCGTAAAAATATCATTGATCTTGCCGACGGCAATCACGTCTTTGCCGATATCCTGCAGCGCATTCATTAGGGTTGGCTCAGGTGGCTTCACCGCATAATCATGACGATTCGGCGTGCGTACGAAGTTCCCCGGTTGGCCCACATAAGGGCGGGCGATTACACGTCCCACCGAGAATTCAGGAGCCATCGTCAGCTCACGGGCGATAGCGCATGCGCGATACAGCTCTTCCAGCGGGATAATATCCTCATGCGCAGCAAGCTGAAATACACTGTCTGCAGATGTGTATACAATCCAGGCGCCTGTCTTCATCTGCTCCTCACCATACTCTACCAGTATCTCCGTACCGGAGGCCGGTTTGTTGCCAATCACCTTGCGGCCGGTAGCGGCTTCAAACTTCTCAATTAGTTTAGCCGGGAAGCCGTCAGGGTAAGTATTGAAGGGAATCTCAATCTTGAGTCCCATCAGCTCCCAGTGTCCGGTCATCGTATCCTTACCAACCGAAACCTCCTGCATTTTACCGTAATATCCGGTTGGGGCAGCCACAGGTTCAAGCGGCGGCAGCGGTGCAATATTCGCAAGGCCAAGCTGCTGCAGGTTAGGAAGCTTAAGACCCGGCACCCGTTCCAGAATATGGCCCAGCGTATGGGCTCCTTTATCTCCAAAACCTTCGGCATCCGGCGCTTCACCGATACCTACACTATCCAGTACAATAAATCCGATTCGTTTAAATGAGGACATTGCCGTCTTCACTCCTTTAGTAGTATGCAAGACTTGAGCCGCTGATCTTTCAAATGAGTACCACCTGGTGGTGCCTTAGGTTTCAGTATGATTCCATCATAGCGATCTTACTCACAAAAAGCATCTTTTGCCGACTGCGGACTTGATTATTGTAAGTGATCTCTTAGATTAAACGTGTTTCCGGTTATCTGGCCCGCGGATGATGGCTCTCATAGACATCCTTCATATTCTTACGCGCAATTCCGCTATAAATCTGGGTAGTAGAAATATCAGAATGTCCCAGCATTTGCTGTACGGAACGCAGATCAGCCCCACCCTCCAACAGGTGTGCCGCAAAAGAATGTCTTAAGGTATGCGGAGTAATGTCCTGCTCGATCTGGGCTTCGCGGGCGTATTTCTTAATGATTTTCCAGAATCCCTGACGGGTCAGCCTGCCACCCAGACTGTTCAGGAACAGGGCTGACTCATCCGTATTCCCGCGAAGCAGCTTGTCCCGCATACCAGCCGTATACCGGGCTACACATTCAGCGGCCATCTCCCCCATGGGAACGATCCGCTCCTTCCCGGAAGATCCGGTGCAGCGCACATACTTCATATCTGTATGCACATCCTCCACATTCAGCGAGATCAGCTCGGAGACGCGGATACCAGTGGCATAGAGCAGCTCCAGCATCGCCTTATCGCGTTTGCCCGGGGGGGTGTCTTCACCAGGTGCTTCCAGCAGCCGTTCCATCTCTTCCACACTCAGTATTATCGGCGGCTTGCTGCTTGGTTTGATTTTGTCCATATCCAGCGTCGGGTCCTGCCCGATCAATCGTTCCTTCAGTAAATAGTGAAAAAAAGCCCGGAGTGACACCGTATTCCGGTTCACCGTTGCGGCTGCGCGCCCTGCTCCCCGCTGTGCCGCGAGATAGAGCATAATATGTGATCTTTTGATCTCTTCCGGCGAGGCTAAGCCCCGCTCTTCGGCAAAATCCATAAACTGTGAAATGTCCCGTCCGTAGGACTCCAGTGTGCTTGGCGACAAGCCTTTGTCTTCGGATAAATACTGCATAAACGGCTGCAAATGTGACTTCATCAATCCACGCTCCTGTCTTACTCAGGCTGCTCTTCACGATTCTGGAGCATTTTAGGCATAGGGCTCGCGGCAAGCTTTTAAGGGTAGGCCATGTGCGGTCCCACCCTTGTCTTTTTCGACAGACTCTCAGCTATTTCCTGCTTATGGAGTAGTGTTCACTCACCGTACCAGTAATAAAACCGCAATCTCTCCCCCGCGCCCAGCGCTTCGGGACTATGCGGAACCTCTTGGAATGCCCGGACGGCCGTTCCTTCAGGGATTTCATGATGCTCATAAGGATTGATCCAACTGCTGATCCAGCTCATGGCATAATAAGCAAGGCAGCTCATGGCCACCAGCAGTGTCATAAAATACAGCCGGCGCATGGTCTTCGGCACAGAGACGATCATCGGGATTCCTCCTCAAATTTTATGGAGCAATTTAGCCCCACGAACTCGTCCTACACTCTATGCACCGGTGACTTCTAATATGTATGAAGCACTGTAAATCATTTAAAAAGCCCCCTCCGGTATATCGTACCGGGGAGAGCCTATGCGGTAAATCCTCATCTATAAGCTTATTCGGAAGGCTTGCTGTCCGTGCTGTTCTTGTCCTTGCAGCGGTAGCAGATTCCGTGAAAATCAAGTCTATGATCCAGCACGGTAAAATTAAACTCGTTCTCCAGCCGCTCTTCCAGCGGTCCGAGCCAATCTTCGCGAATCTCATCCATCGTGCCGCACTGCACACAGATTAGATGATGGTGGTGATGCTTCGCTGTATCTGTCCGCAAGTCATAACGGGCCACGCCATCACCGAAATTGATCTTCTCCACGACATGAAGTTCACTAAGCAGCTCCAGAGTACGATAGACAGTAGCGAGACCGATCTCAGGAGCTTTCTCCTTCACCAGCATGAAAACATCTTCTGCGCTTAAGTGGTCTTCCTCATTCTCCAGCAGCACTCTTAAAGTCGCTTCCCGTTGGGGTGTCAGCTTATATCCTTGGGATTGTAGCTGTTGCTTAATCTTATCTATCCGGGCTTCCATTGTCTGCCTCCCCCTTGGAAAATTACCGCTCCGGGCAACCAAAATCACTTCTTCCATTATAGGGGGAGTCGGTTTGAGAAGTCAAACGCTTTTGGAGCAGAGAGCTCCTAAGAAGCAACCCGGTAATCCCTGTTATCCTTTGGGGACCAGCATAGGTGTAACCCAGCGCATCATGCAGACATTTTAATGTAGTGTATTTTAACTTAGCACCCACTCTTTTTTTGATGTCTTGGATATAATTCATTCATTTTCTAAAATACTCTGAAGCTTGTTTTAGATAAAATGTGTTTTTTACGTGATTATTTTTAGGTAAAAGATGATGAGAACCCGGTTTCTTCTACTGAAATATAC
>NZ_LVWH01000178.1:0-57942 GCF_001909045.1 Paenibacillus sp. P3E
GACAGTAGTTGTCAGTCAAGCCGTTTTATAATAGGGATAATAATTGATCGCTGTTGATGATTGGTTATCACTTGATAGTATACTGGGAGGATTTACAAATGAGTAGCACGGTATATCTTTATGTATTTGACACCATGGCAGACTGGGAAATAGGTTACGTAACTTCCGAACTGAACTCGGGAAGATATTACAGAAAGGGACTCTCCCCATCCAAAATAGTTACTGTGGGAATTGAAAAGACACCTGTAACTACAATGGGCGGATTGAAAATACTGCCTGACCTCCAACTGGATGAGTGCAGCATTGAAAGTACAGATGCATTAATTTTACCCGGTGGAAATACATGGACAGAGTCCATTCATCACCCCATCTTAAAATTTGTTGAGAGGTGTTTACAGGAAAGGGTACTGGTTGCAGCCATTTGCGGTGCTACAATAGGACTAGCCCAAACTGGACTGCTGAATTCACGCTGTCATACAAGCAATGATCTGGGATATCTTAAAATGATCTGTCCCGCTTATACGGGCGAACAGTATTATAAAGAGGAGTCCACTGTAACCGATGGAAAACTGATCACGTCTTCTGGAATAGCTCCTTTGGAATTTGCAGCACATATCTTGAAAGCTCTGGATGTGTTTTCTTCAAAAACATTAGATGCCTGGTATAGTCTTAATAAGACTCACGATTCCCAGTATTTCTATGAGCTGATGGAATCAGTCCAGTGAGGTTATGAATACAAAAGGTTGGAGGACTGTTTATATGGTCAAAATTCTTATCGTGGACGACGATCCGCATATTCGCGCCTTGATCTGCCTTTACTTGAAGAATGAAGGGTTCGATCTGGCTGAGGCGGACAATGGTATCGATGCGCATGCCATCATCAAAGGTTCGGGAATCGATCTGGTTATCCTCGATATTATGATGCCGCATATGGACGGATGGGAGTTATGCCAGGCGATTCGGACAAGTGATCCTGATATTCCGCTTCTGATGGTAACGGCCAAGGGTGAATCGGGTCAAAAGATCAAAGGCTTCCAGCTCGGGACCGACGATTATATGACGAAGCCGTTCGATCCGGCGGAGCTTGTGATGAGGGTTAAGGCATTACTGAGGCGATCCCGGATTGCCTCTTCTCAGGTCATCCCTCTGGGGGATATCGTACTGAACCGGAAAACGTATAAGGTCATGCGGGGAGACCAGGAATTAACTTTGCCTCTAAAGGAATTCGAACTGTTATTCATGCTTGCCGGCCACCCGGGGCAGATCTTCACGCGGGAGCAGCTGATCACCCAGATCTGGGGCATGGATTACGAAGGAGACGACCGGACTGTCGATGTTCATATCAAGCGGCTGCGGGAACGTTTTGCCGGGGATGCCCGCCATTTCCGCATTGAAACGGCACGAAGTGTAGGCTATCGTCTGGCGGTGAATCCAGGGTGAAAACATTATATGTCCGCGTCGTGCTGACTTTTCTGGCTGTTATCGTCATCAGCTTGGTCTCATCCTTGCTAATCTCCCTTGCTCTATTCCAGAAGACTCTGAACGCTACAGGGAAGAACGATATGATTGCGGCCGGCAATCGTATCATACGCGTGTATGAACAGACGAATCCTCCGGATTTGGATATATTAATGGATAATATGGCCGAATTGGTTTCCTATACCCTTCAGCTGTACGACGGTAATGGCGGGGTGAACTCCTATGTACCGACCAAGGGCAGGAAGGCCGGCAAGATTAACCCGGAATCTGTGCGCAAGGTGCTGCAGGGAGAGCTGTACCGTTCACAGGGAAAAGATAACGGAACGTTTGTCGGCCTTCCATTTTTATCTGAAGGGAAACATTATGCCTTATTTTTACAGAGCTCTTCTAAGAACGAAGGCGCGCTCATCCGTTTGTTCTTTACCATCCTGCTTCTCATGCTCACGATCGGAAGCTTGGGCATTCTCGTTGCCGGCAGATACGTGGTGAAGCCTCTCCAAGCGATGACGGATGCGACTAAGCGGCTGGCCAAAGGCGACTTCGAGGTTGAACTGAAAATAAACCGCGGAGACGAACTGGGAACCCTCTCGCGGAGCATTAACGATATGGCCCGGGATATCAGACAAATGGAGCGGATGCGGCAGGATTTTGTATCAAACGTGTCTCATGAAATCCAGTCTCCGTTAACTTCCATCTCCGGTTTTGCGAAGGCGCTGAAGGATGGCAATCTTGTTATCGGGGAGGATGAACGCGTTCGCTACTTGGATATTATCGTTACGGAGAGTGACAGGTTGTCCAGACTAAGCGACAATCTGCTGAAGCTGGCTTCCCTCGAATCGGAGCATCATCCGTTCAAGGCGGAATCCTATACCCTGGATGAGCAGATGCGGCGGGTGATTGTCTCTTGCGAGCCCCAGTGGTCGGCCAAAAACATCCGCGTCGATATGGAGTCTTTTTCAGGGGCTGCAGTCCGAATAACGGCCGACAAGGATCAACTCAATCAAGTGTGGATGAATTTGCTCGGGAATGCCATCAAGTTCACACCTTCCGAAGGACAGGTCTTCATCGTGATCAGCCGGCCCCATCCTAATGAGATCGCTGTAGCAGTAAGCGATTCCGGGATCGGCATTGCGCCAGAGGAGATCAGCTCAATATTTGAGCGCTTCTACAAAGTGGACAAGTCGCGGGCGGAAGACCGGAGCGGCAATGGTCTTGGTCTTGCCATCTCCCACAAGATCGTTGCGCTCCATCATGGAAGCATAGAGGTGAAGAGTACGGTCGGGGTGGGCACAACGTTCACCGTCACACTTCCCGTTATCTCTCCTTCTGATTCTACTCTTTAAGTTCACGCTCCGTTCATATTTCTCCAATAAGCTCACTACGAAACCCATTGAACTGATTGGAGGAATATGAACGATGAGCTTTATACTTAATATTTTCGATTCATTGAAATGGTTAACGGGCTGGGAAATGATTTTGTGCGCGCTGTACTTGTTTGTCTTGCTGGGGTATGTTTTTCTCAAAAATAACCGGTGGTTTTATTTTATTCCCGGCGCGGGCGTAATCATTGCGATTATAAGTCTTATCTGTGGTGATGCCTCTATACTGGCTCTGTTGATTTACTCCTCAACGGCCATACTTTTCTTATTCACCGTTAGAAGAATCTTTAAACCGTCCGTTAAACCCATATCCCCGAAGTTTCGGACCTTCATGGTTATCGTTTTCGTCCTCGGGTCCCTCCCAACGCTATTGGCATTAACCATTGCGGGCGAGGTCCGATATAATCCAGTGAGCGATTTCAGCCATAAGGGCTATACCCAAGCCTTCATTGCGATGAACGAAAGATTGTCCGCCGAATATCCTTTCGGAGACTGGAAAAAAGTCGATTGGGAAGCTAAGCGGAATAAATACGAGCCTTTAATCCTCCAAGCGGAGATCAACCAAGATTCCAACCTCTACTATAAAACTTTAAGGGATTACCTCTTTTCATTCCGTGACGGCCATATCCAAATCGTGAATGAACATCTGTATGACGGGAATAGCACTTTTAAGAAAGAAGCTGGCGGCGGAGTCGGAATCAGCGTGATTCAATTGGATAACGGCAAGGTGTTGGTTAGCTTGCTGGTACCGGGCAGCCCGGCTGACAAATGCGGCATCAAGCTCGGAGCCGAAATTATTACCTGGGATGGAAAAGACGTTCACAAGGCATTGGACCAGACGTTCTGGAGTGAGAACCCGCCGGCAACGGAAGGAGTACGGATTCAGAATCAAGGACGGTTCTTAGCAAGGGCCCCGGTCGGCCAAGACATCCAAGTCAAATTTCAGAATCCGGACGATTCAGCGGCCATAACTGCAACACTTACAGCTTATGACGATCAGTACGAAACCTTGAAGAAAACAAAGGTAAAGCTGAAGAAAGAAGATCCGCCAGTGGAGGGTCAGATCCTTAAGGAGAATTACGGCTATATAAAAATCAGATATTTCCTTCCGGGTACAACGCAATCTGATCCCGCGAAAGTGCTGGAAGATACAATAAAAGAGTTTCAGGAGAAACATGTAAAGGGAATAATCATTGATCTACGGGATAATCCGGGCGGGGATGATGACCTGGTTGCCCAAATGGCAGGACATTTCGTGAATGGGAAAAGGATCTTTGAATACGTCAGTTACTACAACCGGAACACAGGACGCTTCGAGCTCAACCGTGCCGAGACCAGAACCGTTCAACCTTCGCGGATTTACTTTTCAGGGAAGATAGCTGTCCTTATTAATCATAATACCGCGAGCTCGGGGGAAGGATTACCTCTGTTCTTAAAAGGAATGCCGAATGTTAAGATTATCGGCTTTACGCCTACGAATGGTTCGTTCGGTGTCGTATCCGCTCCTATAGAGATGAAGATGCCGGGAGGATATGTCGTACAGTTCCCGGATGGCAGGTCCCTTAATCAAGACCAAAAGATTCAAGGGGATAGCGATGAACACGGACAAGGAGGAGCGACTCCCGACATTACAGTTCCCATGAACGAGCAGACCTTTAAAATGAAATTTATCGAAGGGCAGGACGTGGAATTGAATTATGCGTACCAGGAGCTGATGAATCAGTCCATTGCTGCCCGGGAATTGCATCCCGTAGCCTTTGGTATAGATTGATTTATAGATAAAGTCGGGATACCCCTTATTCAGGCAGGTTGATACAATACAATCAATCGTTGGATCTGACTGAGAGGGGACATGGAATATGGATGATGGGAATAGACAGAAGATTTTAATTAAAAATGAAAAACTGATTAACATGGTTATTGAACGTGCGAAGAGAGATTTTTCTGAGGATATTGCAATCATTGGGCTTACAGGTTCTTTTAGTACCGGAGATTTTCATGAAAAAAGCGACCTTGATCTAATTATCATTAATAACACGGACCGGGGCTGGGGGATCTCTGCTTGTTTTATCCTGGAGGATGTTGGATATGACATCTATTGTACGCCGTGGGAAACAAGAATAGAGGATGAAGCGAATCTCGAGAGTCCCATGATTTCACATCTGGTAGATTTACAGATATTATATTGTGCAAAACCCGAATACATGGATAAGTTAAACCTATATAAACAGAGAGCACTTGATGCTTTAGCCAAGCCCATAGGGAAAGAATGTATCCGTAGAGCGAAAAAGTATTTAGACGTAGCAAAACAGGAATATACGAATGCATTGCTATCTGAAGATTTAGGAGCAATAAGGTATGCTTCATGCGGAGTTTTATTCAATTTGGTAAATGCTCTAACGAATTTGAACAATACCTATTTCAAACGGGGGCTTAAGAGATACCTGGAGGAAATAGGTACATACCGTTATATTCCTTGTGATTTTGAAATGATATATATGGCTGTGATAGATGCGAAGACTCCCCGGGAAATCAGAAGTGCATCCTATAACATTCTTAAGAGCATGAATGATTTATATCATAAAATGGATAAGGATTTCGTAGTGCAACCTGTCCCGGGCTATGATAATCTGGCTGGTACCTATGAGGAGTTATGGTGTAACCTTCGCAATAAGATTATAGTAAGTGTGGAATTAGGTGATAAATCCTATGCCTATCTTACAGCAATGAGTACACAAAATTTTCTTGATGAAATGACAGAAACGAGAGGGACAAAAAAGTTTGAGCTAATGCAGTATTTTGATTCAGATCATCTTAATTTATTTAAAGATCAGTTCCTGCAGGCTATGGATGAATATCTGGAAGAATACAACAGGGTAGGAAGAAAGGTCGAGCGATACGACACCTTTGAGCAATTATATAACCAATATATGAAGCTGTAGGAAATAACTCGGAGATGATTACAATGAATAATAAATTGCTGAATGATTTGATAGTGTCCGTAAAAAGTCAAAATCTTCAGGTGCTAAATGTCCTGGTTAGGCAAGAGGGGCAGATCATAGCGAAACATGATTTTGAAGAAGAAAAGCCTGCTCCTTTGTGGTCAGTAAGTAAAACGTTTACTTCAATGGCAGTTGGGATTGCTATCAGTGAGGGTTACTTCAAAATGAATGACCCTGTTATTGATTTTTTTCCTGATATTCCAAAAGTATATTTAAATGAATATTTAATAAAGATGACTATCCATGATTTGCTGTGCATGGGAACTGGACACGCAGAATGCCCAGTAGTTAAAGCGGATTGGGGAAGCGATACAAGTTGGGATATTTCTCAGTTGTTCTTTGAAGAACCGGTTATCTTTGAGCCTGGGACTCATTTTACATATAACAACTCTGCAACGTACATGCTTTCAAAAATAATAAGCAAGACCACAGGGACTAACTTAGATGATTACTTAGATAAAAGAATATTTCAGCAATTGGATATACCGAAAGCTAAATGGGATACCTGTCCAAAGGGAATTCCGCAGGGATTTGCAGGATTATATTTAACGGCAGAGCAATTATCCAGATTCGGGCAATTAATTCTTGATCAAGGGGTCTGGCAAGGGAAGCAGCTTATTCCTTCAAGTTATATCAAACAGGCAACATCTGTCCAAATTCAAACCAAAGATTTCACCCCGGACTTTGCAACCGCTGACCATCAGCAGGGATATGGATATCACATCTGGATGAACTCCTATCCTAATTCATATCGAATGGATGGTTTATATGGTCAATATGTTGTCATGCTTCCAGATAAGAATGCCGTTGTTACCTATATTTCAAATGAACCACACAACATGACAGGGGTTCTTGAGCTGACCTGGAATACTCTAATTGATAAGCTATAGATCAAGCAGGTTGATCAGATGCTGACCGGTTGGATATGGATTGGGAGGGTGGATATGAAGCTCGAAGATAACGAAATTTTAGAGTTAATACAGGAATCGACGAAGCAATTCATTTCCAATACGGCAATTGTTCTTGAAATGGAAAGCACCCTGCTAAATACAGGATATCAAGCGGTCGGCCTATCCCGGCATAAAGTTCTTATTGATGACCAAGGTACCCAAGAATACATTTCTTTGATCACGAAGATGGCAAATCCAACGGAGCGCCGAATCCTCCACCGATTATTATTGCAGTCAGCTAACGTACCCTACAGTAGAACGCATGACCTCGATTCAGATGACCGGGCCCTTCTATGTATTCAGGATGTGGATTATAAGACTAATTACCAAAGCCTTAATTTCGAGATGCTTCAAAAAAAAGAAATGCATGCCTTGGCTTATATTCACAAAATGAATCACGGATCAAGAGAGGCGTTATCGTGGCTTCCCTTAGCTAATCATGACCATATCGAACAAATGATCTACGGGCGATGGAAACCTGTATGGGAAGAAGCTAAACATAATGAACAGTTTATGGAGACTTTCGGTCAGTATATTCCTGAAGTCGAAGCTGTGTCTGGCAGTATAGTTAATGACATTGAAGTGGTGTTGAACGATGAACATTCGCACACGTTAATCCATAATGACCTCAATCCAGGAAATGTATTGGTGCACAATAATGATGATGTTTTTTTCATTGACTGGGAGGAAGCAAGGTATGGGTCCTTTTTCTTAGACATCCCATTAAGATTTGAATTGAAACAAGCGGTAGCATATCATGATGTGTTGGCTTCGCTTGGATTAGAGATCCATGTTGACCGATTTGAACCGTTGTATGCGATTGCTTCGCGGTATCTCGGCCTACGTTTTATGACTTGGAATTTGGGGGCGTGGACAAGTAGCCCAAGTGCAAAGGATGCTCTGCAAAAATACTTGAACATGGCTACTTCATAAACATCGTCAACGCAGTTCGTCCATTGACTGACGCTCGGGAATTACATCCCCCAGCGTCTTTATTTTTGCGTGTTTACTTTGCTGGAGTAGGAGATCTCTGCTCATATAGAGGGAAAATATTGAAAAACGTCGAATAGGTAACTTCAGAAAAAAGGGGGATTATCATGTTATTTGTCGGAAAAAAACGAAATCAGGTAGTTCGCAGTCCTCGTATGCGCTTGATCCATTATACTGTCCTCTTCGTACTGGTATTCGGAATTGTAAGTACAGGGTTATGTAGTGCAGCAGGCAATATTGCCGCAGCAGATCCAACCAGTGAGGGGAGCGGGTATACCGAAGATCAGCTGGAAGGTCTCCAATTCCTCAACGAGGTGAGAACCCGGGCGGGGATTCCTCCCGTTCAACTGAATGCAGCGATTACTAAGGCGGCAATCTCGCATGCTGAATTTTACAATAACAATCAAGCGGATCTTCCAGGCCTGAGTGCTCACTCCGAAATATCGGGAAAGCCCGGCTATACGGGCCAGTCGGTAATAGCGCGGATGAAGGCGGCGGGTTGGGCGTCGGGATCGCAGGGCTATGCATCTGGAGAGGTCATGCACTTCCAACAAAAGAGCAGTAAAGCAGCTATTCAAGGGTGGCTCGATACAGCCTATCACCGTGACATTATACTGGACCCCCGCTATACAGAGATTGGAATTGGCCTGGTTAACGGTACTGCCGTGTTGGATGCCGGCGGTCCTGGAAAAACACAGCCTGTAGCTGGAGGGATCTCCGTATACCCTTACAATCAGCAGACCAACGTACCTGTTGGGTTCTACGGAAGTGAAATACCGAATCCACTTGAACAATTTGACGCCAAGTACTCGGGTTATATTATTTCTGCAGCTACAGATAAGGATATGATCTCACACCAAACGGTACTTACTGATGAGAAAGGAACGGAGGTTCCTTATTATGAAGAATTTAAAGACGATAATACTCTTTTTATTTATCCCAAGTCGGTATTAAAAGGGAATCACAAGTACACCGTATCCCTGGAATATCAAGTAGAGGGCTCTTTGGATACCCAGACGAAAGTATGGTCTTTCACCACCGGAAAAGGTCATGTCCTAACACAGCTGGTTCCAACCTATAAAGAAATCGTGATCAATGAAGGCGGACCATTTCAGCTTCAAATGGAAGGCAACTATGATGATGGAACAAAGGATGTGCTCTTGGGCGATGAGGTTAAATATTCCGTTAACCGGACTAATGGTCTAAGTGTATCCTCCACGGGAGCTATAATGGGTGTTAAATCAGGGGATTACACCATCACAGCTTCGTTAGGTGCCCTATCTTCACAGCTTAAAGTGAAAGTATATCCAAAATTAAAATCAAAGATCTACCCTGCTGCCGACCCGGGCAAATTGACGGATATTGCCGGGAACAAGGCGTTCCCGGCCATTGAATGGGCACTGAAAGCAGGCATCATGACCGAAGCTGGAAAGGGACTCTTTAAACCCGATGCAGCAGTAAGCGAAGCTGAATTCTGGACCATGCTCCTAAAAGCATACAATGTTAACATTGAAGCTTATCAGCCAGTCAAAATAAAGCATTGGGCAGATGCCGCATACCTGATCGCCAAGGACCGGAATTTCCCGCTGGATGGATTATCCAAACTGCCCGCAAGGGACAGTCGAATTACCCGGCTAAAGATCGCTGAGATTATAGCTGCAGCTGATGGGCTGAATTTCAAAAACTATGATGCTGTGAAGTTCGTGTTAGGGAAGGATTATGTGAGGGGGGTTACGGAGCTGTCCTTGTCGGGGTATCAGGGGGATAAGGGGATTACCCGTGCAGAGGCTGCTCAGATCCTTCAATATTTGCACCCCAAGCTTACTGAATTACGGGGGCGGCCGACGGGTGCAACACCAACTTCAGTTTTAACAGAGCTTCCCCCAAAGGTAGTGTATGTTAAGCCGGATATGTTCACCAATCAAACCCTCTTTGCAGATTTCCATGGAGATCATGCGCTGACTGTTGAAGGAAAGTTCACCCAATTCGCCGGCCAAAGCCTCAAAGTGCGGGTACAAACAGGGGGGAAGCATCCTAAACAGATAGAAGACGTGACTGTAACCTTAGACAGTGAAGGAAAGTTCAAAGTAGAGTCTGGTCCCTACGAACAAGCCTCTTTGAATCTATATCTGGAAACTCCCGAAGGCAGTTACTATTTAGATATACAGTATAACACCATGAATGAGAACCAATATTCCAGTTGATCCAGTTGAATGAAACGAGAACAGCGGAGGAGGCGGCTTATGATTTTCAAAAAAGATCCCATGGATAAAAAGAGCTTGCTTAAAGAACTGGATGCACTTAAATATTCAGACAGAATCCATACAGTAGCCATTCTAGGCCGTGATCATAATGGCTCCACGAAGTACTCCGAATTGCTGTCTTCCTTACTGGAGGGGGGTGCCTATGAGGCACAGCTTGCATTAGCCGGTGCGGATGTCACTCAAGATGCTAAGGTTGTGTTGTCAGCCCTCCGGCATCCTGTGGCAAGTGTCAGAAATACGGCGGCGGGGCTTTTGGCCAAAGTGGGTGCAGACCTGGATATTGAACGCGAGCTTCCTAACCTATCGCATGATTGCCGCCGGAAGCTGCTGCGCTGTGTTTCATTGATCAATCGTCAGGAATTGGCGGAACGCTTGTTGCCTTCTGTATATGCTAGGTGGGGAGCGGAAGAGGCGTCCCTATTGCTATCTGCATGTTATAAGGAAACGGTTCGCAAATGGCTAATGGATATTGGATATGTCATTCATAATTGGCGCAAGCTGGCTAGTCGTCATCTAGACGTGGTTGCAGAGTATTTCAGAACCACTTTGGAGAGCACACCCCCCAGGGAAAAGGGATACGTGTGGTGGAGATTCTCATCGGCTATCGAAATTTTGGGGCATTCCAAGGCGGATTTGCTTTTAGAATGTGCTATGAACCATGGACCCCTGGGGACCATACATCCTGTGCTGAAAAAACAACTCGGCATTTTAGTTCGAATCCATCCTGATGCGGTGTATAGACTGCTTACAAGAAACGAATCGCGTAGCGATCTGCTTGCTCATGGCGTACCTGTTGAGATTCTAATAAGAAGAAATTATTTATCCATCGATCAATGGATTGAATTGGCTAAGTTACTAGCAGATCGTCCTATGCAAATAGCGAAGCTGCTCCATCATATGCCCCCTTCCAGCCGCAAAGTGATTTTTGATGCGGTGTATGCAGAGGATAGACGCCAAGAACGTATTTTTCCGGAAGGATTACTGTATGTATTGCCGCATACGCTGCGTGACAAGGAAGCCGCCCGGATGCTGGGACTTCGTGAAATCAAGGATGACCAGGACCGGACGATTAGAATTACCGCTTGCCGTTCTATTCAACATTCCAGAGAGAAGCTTGAACAAGCCACACAGGTATCGAATGCAGACGAACGCGCCACGGCGCTTATGCAGCTGATCAGGAGTACGGTTCTATCGAGACAGGGCATGGATGAGACGCTGCTGTTCTTGCGCCGGATCAAAAATGACCAGGACCCTGTCCGGGGCGCAGTGTTCAAAGAGCTGTCGGATAGTCCTGCGTCTGTGTTCGCGGATGCCCATGTCCAAGAGCTTACCTTGCTCGTTGATAGTGTTATAGATGCGAGAGATACTTCATATGGTACAAAGTACTGCGTCCAACAGCTGGCATTCGCAATTCTGCGGCATCATGCCTTCGATCCTCAGGGTGAGCTGTTCCAATTCGCTGTTGATACGATCCGGAAACTGGGCAAGCAGAGTGGTCAGCTCTCACTGCCATCCTTAGAGAAGAATGTACCCCGGGGGATTGAAGGGAGCATCTTTGACGCCATTTATCCATTAGCTGTACAAGCCAACCGGAGAGAAGACTACAATCTGGTGATTAGCCTGGCTAACTCATTCGGCAAACGGGGATACGGCATTAACAGACTTCAGAATCTGTTAAAAGAAGCCACGGGAGCAAAAACAGATTCTATAGCTATACAAGCGGCCAGACATTGGCTTGCCCCGCACACCACACGTGATGAAAGAGTGAAAGAGTTACTGGCTTTGGACAAATCGTTCATTACAGTCTATGAAGTGTTCCTCCATCTGCACCGGAAACGTCAAGAGTGGCTGGATCCCTTTATTTCGGGGGCTGCGATCAAAGGCAGGTTTTTATCGGGTAAAACGATTTATCTTCTGCCAGCTGCTGAAGGGTTTAACAGGTGGCTTCCAAGGCAGCAACAATCATTAAGCTCCTTATTCACAAAAGTCGCCTTCGATGCCAAGCGCAGCCTGACCGAACGTTCGAGAGTCATTAGGATCATGGCAAGTATGCCAGATCTTGGCCCGGGTCCCTTACTGAAGCTTGTGCAGGATGAAGAGGTAACCGTAGCAGAAGCTGCACTTCATGCCCTTTCACTTCTGGAAGAGCCGGAAAAGGCGCTTCCTGTTCTGCTGGAGCATCTGGATGGGGATCGGGCCCGTGTAGCCATGTACTCCATACCCAGATGTATCCGCAGGGTGAACCCGGTGTTACTGACTGCAATGCTTAAAGAGCTGTTAAACCGGGATAAGCTGAAAATCACAGTCAGAAAAGAGGCCATCCGGTTACTGGGTGCCTATAGAAGCAGTGACAGTATCCCGCTATTGATGGATGAGTTCGCAAAAACAAACGTACACAAGGATGTAATGATATCCATAGGTCATGCAGCGAGACAGCTTTTGGATGATGAACGCGGCTGGACTCTATTAAAGGCAATGGCTTCTTCAGCAGAAAGCGACATCGTGAGAAGTTTATTATCTCAACAGCCTCATGATCTTCCGCTAGACTATAGAGCGCGCTACTTAGCATTCATCATTGAAATCTCAGGTCATTCGGATGTATTTGTTGGCAGGTGTGCTTTCAGTTGTATGATGCAGTGGATAAGTGGAAATGAAGAAGTTATTGCAGCTGCTACGGCCCAGGCGATTACGGATTTGGAGGATAGCACCAGGTGGGAATTTGCTATGAATACTCTGATCGAAACCTGCCGTGATGGTAAGGTCAATGAGGTCGTAATCAGTGTTTGTCAGAAGCTGGCCAGTGCAGCCATAAGTGATAAGTGGAATGCAACTGCCATAAGAGATTTGCCTCACCGGCAGCGTCTCCTGAAATTTGCAGACCAGCTGACGTCATTGCCGAAGATCACACGCGTAAACCTGATTCCTTTGTATATGGGGATTATTGATGTTCTGGCATCTGATGAGACTTTACAGCAAGTGGTGATGAAATTATATATAGCAGCCATAGACTGGAATGTCGTGGAGGAATCCGCCGCTTATCTCAACCGGATGGTTAACTGTGTTTCAAATCAGCCACAGCTGTTAAGGGATGCTTATCAGCAGGTCGCATATTATTTAAATAACAGTAGGGGTTATTGGAATCCGGAAACCCTATTAGATATTGTAGATCTGCTAGGGGCTGAGGGTAATGGTTACGAGTCTCAGTATCTTGGGCTTTCTGTGCTCGAAGTTGCGGGAAGTGCCCTATTGTGGAGTCCGGAGTGTGCAGACCGTCTGAGGCTGTACAGAAATCACACGAACATTGCGGTTCGCTCACATGCGCTTAACATTTGGACAGCGCTGGATTAGTTCCCCAAATGCCTAGCCGTCCCTTTATAGGGTCGGCTTTTTGCGTTATGAGACAAACGGATATGGATGACTTTCCAAAAATTAGTGAAAAAAATAGGGGGTAAATCTTGAATTTGGTAATTTGAAATGTATGCGCTTACTTCCTATAATTTACATATACAAGACGTAGCTTGTCTTGCATATGTTAGATGACTTTTTTGCTGGGGATGGCTCACAAATGAGAGGGAGTGATTTACTTAGAGTGATAATCTAGTGGATTAAAGTAAGGAATTACAAATCAGAAAATATGGGAGGTACAATCATGTTTAAGTTTAACAAGAAAATCTTGACGTTAGTGATGGCCGTTTCAATGACAGGCCTGTTTGCTGCAACTGCCAGTGCAGATACAGACTATTGGCAGAATTGGACCGATGGCGGTGGAACAGTAAATGCTGTGAACGGATCTGGCGGGAACTATAGTGTTAATTGGTCCAATACCGGCAATTTCGTGATCGGCAAAGGCTGGACCACCGGATCTCCCACCCGGACCATTAACTATAATGCTGGTGTCTGGGCACCTAGCGGCAATGGATATTTGACTCTCTACGGGTGGACGAGAAACTCACTCATTGAATATTACGTCGTTGATAGTTGGGGCACATATAGACCTACTGGAACGTATAAAGGCACTGTGACCAGTGATGGAGGCACTTATGACATCTATACGACTCTGCGAACCAATGCGCCTTCCATTGACGGCTACCAAACATTCACCCAGTTCTGGAGTGTAAGACAGTCTAAGCGGGCAACGGGCAGCAACGTCGCTATCACGTTTAGCAACCACGTTAATGCCTGGCAGAGTAAAGGAATGAATCTGGGCAGCAGCTGGGCTTACCAGGTGTTAGCGACAGAGGGATACCAGAGCAGCGGGAGCTCTAACGTAACCGTGTGGTAACAGTCTTTTAATCTACTGATAGGTGAGTCCTGCCGGTCTCACGGCCGGCGGTATTCATTTTAAAATATTGAGTGAAAGGGCTGAATCCATGAGAAAGCTATCCAGTATCCTTTTAGTGATGATTATGATTGTACTTAGCGCTTGTTCGCAAGAACAGCCTGACAAGTCGCAGGGGAATCCTGACAATCCGCAAGAAAAACCAGAAAACTTTATATGGGTTCAAGGCGGGGCCTTTATGAATACTAAGTCCAGCTACTACGGGAAGAATGTAACTCTAACCGACTTTTATGTAGGAAAATATGAGGTCACTCAAAAAGAGTGGTCTGAGGTCATGGGGAATAATCCGTCAGCTTTTAGAGGCAACAATTTGCCGGTAGAGAGGGTAAGCTGGTATGACGCTGTGGAGTACTGTAATAAAAGGAGTATACAAGAGGGCTTAGAACCCTATTACAATATAGACAAGAATACAATGGACCCGAATAATAAGAGTGATATCGATAATGTTAAATGGACAGTAACGATCAATACAGGAGCTAATGGTTACCGGTTGCCGACAGAAATGGAGTGGGAATATGCTGCCAGCGGAGGCCGGATGAGCAAGAGTTATACATACAGCGGCAGCAATAGTGCAGATGAGGTGGCATGGTATTGGAGAAACACCGGAGATCAATACTTATCTGGTGATTGGAACTGGCCGGTGATAGAAAATAATCATAATCAAACCAAGGCCGTCGGTAACAAAAAGCCCAACGAGCTGGGACTCTATGATATGTCGGGCAATGTCAGAGAATGGTGCTGGAACTGGTACGGAGACTTGAATAATAATAACAGCGGCTCCTACCGGGTTCTTAAAGGCGGCGGTTGGGTGGGCGATGTCAGCAGCAGCGAGCTAACTTTTCAGGGTAAGTTCGAGGCTAGTGGCATAGGCCCTGATCAGGGCTTTCGCGTGTTTCGCAGTGAGTGACCTTCTTGGTGTATCCCTGGATTCTATCTATCGGTCTGTTCCGTCATGAGTCCCCAGCGGATGCCAAACTTATCGACAAGGGAAACCATACAGGAGCTATAGGTCGTACTGCGCAGCGGATGAATGATCGTACCTCCAGCCTTCAAAACTTCATAGGCCTTTTTTACTTGAGTGGCGGTTTCAAAGGTGATCGTAAGAAATAATGATGTGCTTGCAGCAGCTGCTGGGGCTAGTTCATCCGAGAGCATAATGCGCTGTTCCCCGAGATAAGCCTCAGCATGATAGACATAGCCCTTTTGTTCTTCTGTCAATTCATGATTCCAGTCCTGTTGGTTAGCGTCGGTATAATGCAACATGAAGTCTATTCTGATGTCAAACGCTTGCTGATATAGTCCGATGGCCTCTTCGCATTCTCCGTGAAAATGTAACGTAGGTGTTATAATCATTGCTTCATCTCCAGTCCTAGTTGATTGGGAGTTCATCCCAATTGACGTAAAGAGTATAGCATAGGCTCCTTCATTCAACTGTTAATAATGTCAATCATTTTGCGTTTTGCATCCTGGGCTTCAGGGATAGGAAAAAGAACGAAAACATGATTCATTTTGGGATACACAAAGGTGTTGTGAGCGATGCCTTGGTGTATCACATCATATCCTTCCACAGCCAACATGGGGTCTCTTGTCACATAGTCGAACAGCACCGGATTATCCAATACCATATCCACGCATGGAGATAACAAAATAATATCTTTGGGCTGCGGAAGATGATTCATTTGGATGTAATGTGCGAAGCTAAGCGAGATATTTCCGCCTGCCGAATCTCCCATGAGGGTTAGTTGTTCAGGATTCTTAATGGATTCAAGAATTTCTCTGTATAAGTTCAGGAGTCTTGGATAGGTATGCTGATAGTTGAAATTAGGCACCTTGGGATAAATGGGCGCAATGATTTTGGCATTCAAGGTTTGAGCCATGTGATCCATGAACCTGAAGTGAAAAGCTAACAGTTGATGGGTATGGGCACCGCCATGGATATAGAGAATCACCTTCTGATCAGGAGATTTCTTATCATTTAATGTGAATACCTGCATGTCCTCAAAGGAGTACTCCGCAACATCGCTGGATAATTTAACTTTACCTATCCGGTAAGGCTTTATATTTTCTACGCCCATGTGCTCAAGGTGCTTCAGGGTGTTCTCTACTTTTCAAATAGGAAGCTCTTTATAAAACGCCTTTTGTTGTATATTTCCATGTGATAGATAGACCACCTTTCCGTTTGGAGTACGATATCTAGAGTATAAAGGTTGAAGTATACTTCAAGGTCAAGGTATGCAGCCAGAAGATATCCAGGTGAAAATGCCTATATTAAAACTCTACCTTGCCGGATTGAGCTTGCAAGCCCATTATTTAGGTTAAAGGATTCCAAATGATGGGAGACGATGTTCGTAAATGAATGATTTTGTAATCCGCAATCCGCAAGAGGAAGATGCAGCGCAAATTGAAAGTCTGGATTTTGTTCTTAACATGCTGTTTCTGTATCATGGCGATCTGGATAAGCAAAATATGTTCTGCGCAGTTAATGGAGCTGGGGAAATTGTAGCCGTGGCCCATCTGATGGAGCATGATACCTTTCATGCGGTCCGGCAGGCGGATGACAGCAACTTTGTCCGCTATCTGACTTTTGATATTATCTTTGCGGACAATAGGGAGGATGAGCGTGTCAAGGATGCTCTGACAACTGCATTGATCAGACGGTCCAGAGACATCAAAGCGCAGTATCCGGATAAGCGTATTGTGATGGCTAACTATTTTGACACGGATAACCTAAAAGAATTGAGCTATTACCTCGCACGCGGATTTACCATCTTTGATACGATTGTGGTGTTCAAGTATGATCTGGAGCAGGAGATTCCGAGGTATCCATTACCTGATGGTGTGCAGGTACAGCCCTTTGTACTGGATAACAGTGAGGCTCTGGAGAAGTATCACCAAGCGGAACTTGCTTCCTTTGACGGTGTGGCGTGGAGCATGAACCAATTAAGCTGGATGCAGGGAGCGCAGGAAATGGTCAACTTCTGTGCGTTTCATGGCAGCGAGTTGATCGCCAATACCTCTACCTGGAGAATATCAGAGGAGAGAAGTGCAACGGAGAATGTATTTGTCATTCCAGAATGGCAGAAACAAGGTATTGCCCGGAACATCATCTGTACTGCACTGGATTACCTGAAAACGCAGGGGAAAACCATCGCTACCCTGGGCACGCATGGAAACAATCAGAAGGCCATTCGCCTCTATACGCAGATCGGCTACGAGCTGTATGGATTCAGACTGACGGTTGGCTATGAGATTAGTTAAACCGGATGCGGACAGCCGGACGTGTAAAGGATTACCTGTTATCACTTAAAAGGACATAAGAAGACCCCGGTTCCTGGAACCGGGGTCTTCCTTCTGCTATTGGAGCCTTACTGTGTCTCAGGCTTCCATCTTTTGCGCCGAATACAGCCGGTAATACAGACCCCGGCGGGCAATCAATTCATCATGCGAGCCGCTCTCCGCGATGCCTTTGTCCGATACATACATGATGCGGTCGCAGTTCCTAACGGTGGAGAGGCGATGCGCAATAATGAATGAGGTTCGTCCCTTGAGCAGTTCGTTCAGACCTTTCTGCAGCAGGCGTTCCGTCTTCGCATCGATGGACGAAGTGGCTTCATCCAGGATGAGAATCCGCGGATCGGCTAGCAGCGTTCTGGCAAAAGAGATGAGCTGCCGCTGTCCCTGCGACAGCTTGGAGCCGCGCTCATTGACCTCGGTCAGGTAGCCCTTATCGAATTCACGGATGAAATCGTCGGCGCAGACCGCTTTGGCGGCAGCGACGACTTCTTCTTCGGTAGCATCGAGCTTCCCGTAACGGATATTGTCCAGAATGGTGCCCGAGAAGATGAAGCTGTCCTGAAGCATAATCCCCATTTGGCTGCGCAGAGACTTTAGCGTAATCTGCGAGATATCCTGGCCGTCGATCAGAATTCGTCCCCCGGTCAAGTCATAGAAACGCGAGATCAAATTGACGACGGTCGTTTTGCCTGCACCTGTCGGTCCAACCAGGGCAATGCTCTCCCCGGGCTTGACGTCGAAGGAGATATTCTCCAGGATGTTGAGCCCCGGGTCATAGGCGAAGGTCACATCATCGAAGGTGACCCGGCCTTGAACGGGCGGAAGCTCCCGGGCATCCGGAATATCACTGACGGTAACCGGCTCATCCAGCGTTTCAAAGATACGCTCCAGATAGGCTACGGCATTAATGAAGTTATTGTACAGGTTCGAGAGATTCAGAATCGGCTGCCAGAAGCGGGCGGCGTAGCTGCTCATGGCCAGAATGACTCCAAAGGTAACATCCTTGGGGTCCAGGGTCAGCAGACCTACAAGAAAGATCAAGGCTGTAACGATGGTGGACAGGTTGTCTACCGAAAAAGGAATCAGCATATTGTAAGATACCGCCCGCATCCATTCCTTGCGAAAATTGCCGGACAGGCGTGTGAAAATCCCTTCATTCTGCTGCTCACGGGAAAATATCTGTGTCACGCCAATACCGGTAATGCTCTCCTGTGTATAGGCGTTCAGATTGGAGCTTTTGTTGGATACGGCCTGCCATGCGCGCCGCTGCCGGGTTTTGATCAGCAGCATGATGCCTAGGAACACTGGCAGTCCTGCAAGAATGACGAAGGAGAGCCTTACATCCACGGCGAACATGAATGCGGCGATAAAGATTAAATTGACAATCTCCAGAATAAAGTTGATGATCCCGTTCGATAACACATCGGAAACCGCGTTGACGTAGTTCACGACCCGAATCAGGATTTTACCCTGCGGGCGGTCGTCGTAATATTTGAAGGGCAGCTCCTGCAAATGGGCGAACAAATCCGTGCGGATGTCAAATATAATATCCTGCCCGACGCTCGTCATGATCCGTGAGCGGATGGTAGCCAGAATGACGCTGACCACGATGGTCAGCAGCATCAGCAGCGACCACCCCAGCAAATGAAGCTTCTCCTTGGCGGGGATGGTTACGTCTACGACATGCTGCAGGATCAGCGGTGCTGACAATGCGATGGCTGCTGAGAGAGCACTCAGTATAAATGCGACAATCATCGGCGTCTTCTTCCGCCGGATATAGATCATCGCACGGCGGAAGTGCCTGATGTCAAAAGGCGACTCCAGATTCTCGTCGACGTCGAATTTATTCCTGGCCATGAGCCATCACCTGCCTTCCAATACCCTCGTTCTGCAGCATAAATACATCATAATAATAGCCCCGCTGTGCCAGCAGTTCGGCATGGGTGCCTTCTTCAATCAGCCGTCCGCCATCCAGGATGAGGATGCGGTCAGCCTCAGCAGTGGTGGATACCCGCTGCGCGATAATCAGCTTCGTGCAGGGATAGTCCAGCCCACGCAGACTGTTCTGAATGTGCTCCTCCGTCTCCAGATCCACAGCGGAGGTGGTATCATCCAGAACCAGGATGGACCGCTGGACAGCTAGGGCGCGGGCGAGCGCAATACGCTGCTTCTGCCCGCCGGATAGGCCGACGCCGCGCTCCCCGACCACGGTATCATACCCTTCGGGCATCCGGACAATGAAATCGTGAGCGGCTGCGAGTCCGGCATAGGCTACGACCTCTTCCTCCGGAAGCTCGGGTTCGCCATAGGCAATGTTTCCGTCGATGGTATCGGAGAACAGAAGAACGTCCTGAGTGGCCATACCGATATTGCCGCGCAGCTCGTCAAGCTCCAGTTCCCGAACGTCAACCCCGTCTACCAGCACACGCCCGCCGGACACATCATAGAAGCGGGGGATCAGATTGATGAGAGTTGTTTTGCCTGACCCTGTCGAACCCATAATTGCAATGGTTTCGCCGGGCTCCACCGTGAAGCTGACATCATCCAGAACTGTAGCGCTGTCATATTTGAAGGTGACATGCTCGAACGTAATCCGGCCTTCATAGCGGCGTTTGGTGGTAGCCTTATGCTCGTTGACAATAGTCGGCCGGGCGTAATAGATCTCGACGATCTTGGTCAAGCTGGCGAAAAAGCGCTGAATGTCGTTGATAATGATGCCGATGTTGCGCATGGGGTTTGAGATGGCCCAGACCAGTGAGGAGAAGGCAGCGAATTCACCAAAGGTGATCCGGTTATCCATCAGGTAGAGCCCGCCCACCAGCATCAGGATGACATTGAAGCCCTGGGCAAAGGTTTCCAGATACGGGAAGTAATCCAGCCATACGAGCGCTGCTTTTTTATTCGCGGTCGAGAAGTTGATGTTCTTTTCTGTGAATTTCTCGATTTCGTAAGCCTCACGGGCAAAAGCCTTGACCACCCGGTTTCCGGAAATGTTCTCCTGCGTGGTCGTGTTAAGCTGGGACAGCCGCTCGCGCAGGTCCACATACATAGGGCGTACATGCTTGGCAAATATGTAGGCTACGACAAAAATTAGTGGTGACAGGGTGAGCATCCACAACGTCAGGCCGATATCGATGCTGAAAAAATAGATCACGGCGGCCGCGAAAATCGTGAGCGATTCGATGATCGTTTTGAAAATCCACGCCATCGAGTGCCGGACCATGTCCAGATCCCCTGTCATCTTGGTCATGAGATCACCGGTGCGGTTATGGTCGTAATACTCCCGGTCCTGTCCTTGAATCTTGTTGTACAAATAGATGCGGATGCGGTACAGCATGTTCTGCGAAGAGCGCTCATATTGCATGGTCGTAAAATAAGCCAGACCTGTGCGGAGCAGGGAAAAGCCAATCATCCCCAGGCATAGCATAATGAGCAGCCCGCGCTTATCCGTCAGATTCTGCACGGCATCGTCTCCGGCAATGAACGTATCGACGATACGCTGGCTGAGGTACGGATTCACAATCGTCAGACTTGAGCCCGCCACCGATAGGCATAGCGCCAGAATATACCGGGCCCGGTTTCCCTGCAGATTCTGCCACAGCCATTTCAGTTCAAACATTTGATCACCTGTTTCTGCATGTTCTTTCACCCCTGCCATACAGGAGTGAGTGAATAAATCAAAGTGATTATAACACTTACATGCAGCCAGTAACTGGAATTGAATAATTTTCTTGTTACAATCGATTGAACTTTTGAATGCGCAACCAATGGACTAACTTGAAGCTGAAGATGCGCTGGCTGCTGATGCGGCAGCCGCCGCGGCAATAGCGGTCTGCTGCGCGATGACAATGTTGGTAATACTGGTGGTCAGCGTCGTGGTCACTACACCGTTTTTAGCCTCTTCTACATATTTGAAAGCTACCATAGCAGCCGACAGCAGGAGCAGCTCCTGCTTCGTAATGGACCAGCTGCCGAAGCCCTTTTGGGTGCGCAGAAACTCATAGGTCTCCGAGACATCATTCACGATCTCTCCCTGGGTGCAGGGCAGCAGAGATAATACGCCAAGAGAGGATAGGGTATATTCTTTATCCAGCCGGATTCCTCTAGCGCGAAACGCCTCGCGCAGGGCAAGTACGTGGGCTGCTGTTTCCGAGGCATCTTCCCCAAGAACCAGCACCTGCGTCAGCGCCTGTACGCTGTTTCCGGACAGAAACTCGGGTTTCAGCACAGCATATAGCTGCTCCATCCGTTCTACTCCGTTCTCCACGTTGATATCAGAGAGGCCGAGCATCGCAGCGAAGATATAGTCGTCACGGCCCGTAAGGAAAGGGTGCCTGGACTTCATGCGGTCATAGAACGCTTTTGCCCGTTCCACTGTCTGTTGATATTGATCCGATGTTGTATTCACAGCGATCTGATAGGCGGCTATGACAAGATAGTCAGAGGCTCTGAATTTAACATCCTTGAGCATTTCATAGACAGCCAATGTGTCTGCGAGCTGCCGCTCCTGTTCAGCAGATAGGGAGAGCAGGGCGGCAATGCTGATTGCGGTAGTGCCTCTAAATGTAGAAAAGCTTCCGGTATGCTCCTTAATCAATTCATAGCTGGCACGAATCGCGTCACTGTCGGCTATTTTGTTCTCGGCAGTATACAGCAGTGCCGCCAGGCGGTTGACCTGGGCATTTTTCCAGGCAAATCCTTTTTTGACCCGCTGTGCATTCTCAGCAAATAATTCAAGCTTGGCCGAATAAGGCTCTTTCATCGGATACACTCCTCTTATCTAGACTGTATTGAATTTCATAGGATCTCTTACGTATGTTCATTCTCTTCCGTTCCTGTTCAGATCTGCGTGACTTTCATCAAATTTTCAGATTGGACCATTATACTGCTTCTATATATCCAGGCATGTGATAAATACAACACAGGCACTGCTGCTAGGGAGGTTGTCCATGGTAAAGGGAATTCAACGAACATTGTATGTCATACTGGCTCTTTTTATAAGCCTGTTCATCGCTTCCTCCTTCTTTCTCCGGGCGGAGTACAACTACTTTGCAGACGGCGACACGCCGGTTCTGGAACGGCAAAAGCTGCTTATGTTCATTGTGCTGATCTTAGTCGTCCTTGCTGCAAGCATCGTTCTGTATAGAATGTGCCTGAAGCTCGATAAGTACAGTCCGAGGATAGTCATTCCGCTCACGCTGCTTTTTTCTTGTGCCATCCAAATCGTGATCATCTTCCTGTTCACCCGCTTGCCCACGGATGATTCCCAGACGGTGCTCTCACTGGCTATGGATATGCTGTACCGGAACGATTATTCTTCCTTCGAAACAAGCGGCTATCTTCATATGTTTCCGTTCCAATTCTCCATCGTGCTGTATTTGAAGACGCTGCTGTACCTGTTTCCGGATAATTATCTGGTGATCAAGGGTTTCAATATTCTGTTTTCACTGGTTACTACGCTAATGATCTACTTGCTGTACAAAGAGCTCAACACGAAGTCCAAGCTTAATGACTATGGAGTCCTGGTGTTTGCCGCGACTTACATTCCTTCGTTGTTCATGAGTAATCTCATCTATAATGACGTGATTGCCACCGCTTTTCTGACTAGTGCATTCTATTTTGCAATACGGTTCATAAGAACTCATTCACTGAGGGATATCCTCATCGCAGCCATTTTGCTGGCAGTAGGGAACTATTTCCGGAGTATTGGTGTTATTTTCCTGATTACGGTGCTGCTAACTCTTCTATTTCACATGCGGACCCTTGGGCTCAAAAAACTCATCATCGCAGCAGGCATCACAGCCGTACTCTTCAATGTTCCGAACTGGACGCAAAATGCTGTGCTGCAGGCTACACATGTCGTAGAAGAACCGGTCAATACCAACTCAGCGCCTGTCTACATGTGGCTGAATATGGGCATCAATCTGGAGACGTTCGGCTTCTGGGATAACCGGGAGAGCTATAGCATCTATCAGCAGGATGCGGGCTATAACAAGGCGGAAAGCACGGAACTGTTCAAGGAATCCATCGCGAATAAGTTGTCTGCAGCCACGGTGGGCGAGTTAGGGAAGATGTATTATAAAAAGCTGATATGGACCTGGACTGAAGGTACGTACCAGATGGAGCGGTATGGGATAGGTAATGACGGCTCGTCCAGCAATCACGGAAGAATGGGCTTTGTTATGGATAGCTATGTATATCATACGTTTGCTTCGGATGGGTTCAAGGGAGATTCGGATGCCAGAAGAGGATTGATCTGGATGATGTATGTCCTGAATATGGTGATGTATGCTGGTATTCTTGTTCGGTTGATCGGCGGATTAAAGGCTGGACGGTATGCTGAAACTCCTCTGATTCTGGTGATTCTGGGGTTCATCGGATTCTATCTGCTGTGGGAGATCAAGTCCCGCTATATTTATCCGGTGTATCCGCTGCTGATTATATTTTCTTACATGGGATTCAAGGACATATACGATTATATATTCAGAAAGAAGGTGTCATAGGATGCGGAGCAAGAGAACCTGTATCTCAGTGCTGCTTCTAATGCTTAGCTGTTCCATGGTGCTTGTCTCCTGTGACGCCATTACCGCCCAACAAATCCCGAGTACCGACTCCGGTTCAAGGATGAACGGATTCCCGGGAATGAACGGCGGCAAGAACTTTAAGGGTGGAGGCCGGGGGAACGGCGGCTTTCCTGGCATGAATGGCAGGACGCAAAGAAACGGCGGTCAAGGGACGGACGGCGGATCAACCGACGGATCAACGAGTGGATCAACGGGCGGATCAACCAGCGGATCAACGGGTACCAAGTGAATGTGTATGTGTTTCTTCCACTTTCTGAGCTTTGCCCGGAAGCTGGTGAAGGGTGCCACCGAATTGATGTGAATCCATCTTGCCATGGGCCAGTTCTCCTTGCTGCCGGTCCAATGGCGGATACCCTGCGTAAAAAGCTCTTCTTCCGTTAACGTGCCGACCCAGTCCAGCCACTGCTGTTCCATCTGCCGGAATAAGTCCCGCAGCTCGGGAAGGGAATACTCGGCGTATGTTCTGTAAAAAGACTGGTACAGTCCGCCAAGCTGGTTCCATTTGTAGCCCGGAGAGGGCATACTCACGGTCCGGCCTTCCCGTTCATCTTTGTCCCAGCCCATAACAAGCTGAAGCCAGCCTAGCTGGTAGGCAATGACCTCGGCAGGGGTTTTATCTGCTTCGGGTATTCTCACATCTTTCTGGCTATTGTCGATGTCCTCGAATTCTGCATCCAGAAGGATATATTTAGTGTGAATGCCCTCTAGTAGATCCTCCTTGGACAAATACTCATAGCTCGCCATAGCTTTCGCACCTCATTTTTGTCTTTGTTATATCATAGAGCAGTGACAGCAGTATGTCATATTTATCCTATGGGTATGGATTAATACATAACCCGGTTACCTCCGTGATGGGAGAGTAGCCGGGTTTTTCTGTGTTCTTTTGGCATTTAGCTGGTTTGGGAGTATGTATATTTGAAGTTGAATTGAGGAATTAGGAATCGAGAGGAATTGAGAGGAATTGCAGCCGCTCTTAGTGGAAAAAGGATCACTAATGGAACTCATTGGGCTCATGGAGGACTCGTAGTTGGAAAAAGGATCACTAATTCTGCTGAAACCACCTGTAAGGGGGAAATGGACTGGGATTAGATGTACAAAATCCAACTAATCCCCTTTTGAGCTGCAATTCCAGGGGATTAGGTTTACTTTTTCCAGTTCGCTTCAGATCATGCAGCATGATAATATTGGTATCTCTAACCAATGTCATATTATAATAGGCTCAAAAATGAACATGTTGAAGGGAAGTCGATAGATGATTAATTATGAGGATTATGTGAATTCAGCTGGAGCAGTGATTTGGAGAATTCATACGGATGTTCCCTTTATTCCATTATGGCGGCTTTCAACCTCTTGAAGGATAGCTAACTTCCTCCGTTGCACTAAGCTTCCTTTAGACATGCAAAAACTCCTCTTACAGTAACAGGTTTAATGATTTCACCTGTCTACCGTACGGGGAGTATATCACTTTTAGAGAAATAAACTTAACCTCGTAATAATCACCTGGTTCCCTGTGACAGAGGAAGTCATCACTATCATAAGCTTGCTTGATACATTTACGGATTTAGGCTTTACTGTGAAGGGTAACTAGGTAACCGTCTGGGTCGGCAAATGTAAAGGTTCGCCCGAATGGTCCATCTATTGGTGCGGATGTAATCTTTACGCCTGCTGCAATAAGCTTGTCGTGGATTTCTTGCGTATCAGGGGCATGAAGCCAGAGAGCGACACCAAGTCCAGGCTGAGTACCTGAACCGAGTTCTACTCCTGGCATTAGGTCACGAAGAGCAAATGCAATAGGCTTTGTTTCAAAGACCACAGCATGAGGTGGTCCCGCCTGTGAGCGGACAAGTCCGAGATGGTTTTGATAGAATTCCGCAGAGCTTTCAAGATTGCTCACTTGAAGTGAAATGAAGTCGGGTCCAATTACTGACATAGTGTCCTCCTTAGTATATGCGGTAGTTTATGTTACAGGTGTTCATTAATGGCCAATGTACGGAGTGTGTTAATGTTTAGCTTGTGCTACCCTGTACAAAAGGAGTCGCATTCAATACTGAAAACATCAACTAACGTGAGTTTGTTAAGCATTTGTACAAATCTCTCATGGAATCCGCGAAAAGATGCGGTATCCTGTAGCTCTCCAGCAGGGGGAGTACAGTTGACGCTCATCAGCCTTCAGCGTACCATTCGTTTCTTTTAAAGACATGCCATCTAGATAACCTCACTTTCACTTTGGTTGTCTTGAGTATACAATCCCCCTACTGCCAACAGTATGTCAGTAGCGTTCTTTCCATTTTCGATTTCTTCTATTTGGTTTATGAAGCATCTTCATATTGATAACAACTTCTTAAATTCCTACGCAACCTATGGAAAAGACTTATTGGTAAGAAATCATATGGCTTGAACGAAGGGAGCATCAAATGTCCGAGAACATCATAAGGCTGATCCCTGAGGAGAACTATACATCGATACCGGCTCCGCACATGATTCAGAATCTGAGAAGTCTTCTGGATGACCACGCGATCACTTACGATATTCATGTCTTTGATTCCGTCCAGTTTATTGATCAAGGAGGGAATTTCGAGTATGTGGCCTGCCCTTTTTGTTCTGAAATACTGGATGTGGCATGGTGGCAGGAAGAGATGACAAGGAGCTTCGCCCATGATTTTGATGACTTAAGCATACATATGCCTTGCTGCAATCAGGGAACAGATCTTAACCGTCTGGACTATCACTTGCCTGCGGGGTTCGCTAGGTTTGTTATTGAAGGTAGAGGGAATGAAGATGAGTTAACGGATTTGATTCCAGAGATGGAAAGACGGTTAGGGTTCAAATTAACAGTGGTATGGGCTAGGTATTAGTATTTATTTTGAACGGAGGATACAAGTGGGTCAAAGGGCAAATCTCGTCATTGTCAGGAATCGAACTTATGAGTTGTATTATAGCCATTGGTGTGCGAATACGCTGCCACGTGACTTGTTCTGGGGGCCGGAGTATGCTACCCCATTTATTGAAATGCAAACTAAGGTAGATGAATCCAGGTGGCTCAATGATATATGGGCTGAAGGCGGTGCGGTTCTTGATGTAGACATGAAGAAATTGTTGATCTACGGCGGTGAAGATATACGGTTTGACATTCCGCTTCGAAATCTATATTTACAGCTTTTGGGGAAAACGTGGGCGGGTTGGGAAGTGGAATGGGCTTCCGGCGGCATTGCCGATATTGCCTCTTATGTAGGCTACCCCAAGGAAAAGGTGCTAACCGATCATGAGGATGATTTAAAAGATATAAGTTTAGCGCCTCCTGAATACCGGGACTGGGTTGAAACCATAGCCAGTGTAAGCTTCTCAGCAAATGAAATGCTAATGTTCCCCTTAGGGGGAGGGATAGATGAGTATTTATTTCATGGCCCTGAAATGGTCCAGAAGATCAATAGAGCATATGGCTATCCCAAGCTTACGCTTAGCGAATGGAAGAAAGACTTTCCTCTGGGTGGCTTCCATCTGGATATTGCGCAGAAACGATTGGAATTTTGGCATGCTGATGTGATTTCCGGCTTATCCAGGCAGCTTCAGTGTATATGGCCCGGCTGGGATGTCATTGAGAACTATAGTGATTATGAATCACAGCTCCGGAGCACTCACGGGTTGCTGCAGTTCCAAACTGTCCATGAACAGCAGTTATTAGACGAACTAACGGTCCATCTGTTGAATGAATCAACGAGTCCATTAAAGGGGCTGCTCTATATGGCTGAAAAGATGGCTGAGGAAGGCAAGGAGGTGGAGATCAATCCGTACGCTTTGACATTTCACAATCAGCCCTTAACCCAGGAGTTAAAGGCAGAGATACTAGCTTCCGCATTAAAAGGCCTATCCTCATAAACCGTGTGATACTCCGCAACCACGAGTTTCCCGTCCTCAACCGTAAAGGTAAGGCTCTCTTCCGTTTGGTAATGGGCTGGCTCGCTGGTTTGGGTGAGGTAAGTGATGCGGGCGGTGTGGCCCTCCATGTGAATTTTGTAATCGACTACCCAAGGGCTGGACACGCCGATGTTGTAATTCCAGTCCTGGCCGCTTCTTGCGATTTGCTCTTGCTTGAATTGCTCCTTCATGGCTGCCGACATCATCTTATAGCGGGGGGACCGTCACGGGAGACGAGGGCGTTCGCCCAGACGGAAGCAAGCTTGCCCGGCTGATCCACTGAACCTTCCTGCTTGCCGGCCGGGTTGGCGGTAAACCCCACCATGAAGATCACTGATATCACACAGGCTGCGGCGACCGCTCCAACCTTTGGTTTTTTATAGTTCAGGATATTATTAATTCTGGCATGAATGCTGCTCTCGCCAAAGGCAAGCGGACTGCCGGACAGCGGACGCCCCCGTTTTACGGAAAATGCCAGCAGCGAGCGGGAATAACCGGCTTTTGCCCTATTACCCAGTTTGCGCAGCACACTTTCGTCGCAGGACATCTCCATATCCTTGCTCATCAGCATGAAAGAGATCCACATCAGCGGATTGAACCAGTGAAGAGTAAGCACCAGGAACGCAAACGGCTTAATCAGATAATCCCGTCTACGGATATGCGTCAGCTCATGCTCCAGGATATAAGTCAGCTCGTTGTTCCTGAGGCCAACTGGAATCACGATTCTGGGCCGGGTGAAGCCATAGACAAAAGGTGTAGTGACCCGATCCGATTCAAAAACATGTCCATCCACAAGCGTAGCCGTTCTCACCCTGTCCAAGAGCTTAAGGTAGGAAACTACACTGTAGCCCAGCAGCAGCGCGATGCCAACCAGCCAGATTACGGCGGCAAGCACCATAATGATTTGCATGGAATTCACACTTCCGGCTGGGGTGGCAGGGGGCAGCGAAGCATTAACTACTTGGTTGACGATATCGGTCCCAATGTTGACCGCAGGGTATTCATTAGGCCGATCTGACCTGAGACATATTCCATCGCTCCGCTTCCCGTCTGAACATTAGGTACCAGAAAGCTTAGGAGGCTGAGGCCGGAACTATAGCTAAAAGGGAGTATCAGCCGTATGAGCACAGCCGCCCATAATACATACGAAAAGGTTTTGGGGGCTTTACGCAAAAACAGGCGGACGACGATCACGGCAACGGCGACATAACTGGCGGTAATGCTCATATTGAGGATGGCGGTGAACCATGAGGTCATTGGGTGGCCTCCTCAATAATGCGTTTGAGCTGCTCTGCTTCTGTGGGGGAGATCCGGCGGGTACCTAAGAAGGCGGTTAGGAATTTCGGCAATGAGCCGTCAAAGGCTTTGTCGAGCAGGGCTTCACTCTCATATCTTTGGGCATCCCCGCGTTTGATCAGGGCTGTCACTATAGTCTTTTCATTTTGTAAAACCCCACGTTCACACAGCTTCCTTAGTACGGTATAGGTCGTTGATTTTTTCCAGCCTAATTCGCCTTGGCACAGCTTCACCAGTTCAGTTGAATTCACCGGTTCGTGCTCCCAAATGAGCGATACAAATTTATATTCCGCATCAAACAGTTTATACGGCTCCATTTTCTCTCACCTCAAGCCCTAAGTTTATTGCAATAGACCTTTAGCTAGGAGTTTATTGGAGTAGACCTGTTTTGTCAAGGGTGACGAAGTAAGCGCCAGGATTGTAAAAATTAAAGGAGGGTTCAATATTGAATCCAAATGAAGTATGGAGAGCACACGATGAAGAAGCTTCAGTTTCTCTTGATATCTCCATCCGTGAAATGGCGGTTGAAGAGCAGGGCTGCTTGGCTGACATCGATGATTCCTTTATCGTAGATTCAGTTCTCGTCCTGTCATTTTCGGGGAATCAGTTCAACTATACAGTGAAAGATATTCCAAGCTATGAGAAGAGCTACACAGCAGAAGTTTCTGAAGAGGCAGACGCAGCGGACGGTTCCACCGAGCGTATTCATCCCGATCAGGTGACCTATTTGGCTTTTGCCGAAAATCAGATAGTGGGCCGAATTGTGTTGAAGAAGAATTGGAACCATTATGCTTTTGTTGAAATGATACAGGTGGACAAAGCATTCAGACGGCACGGGGTCGGCAGACAATTAATGGAACAGGCCAGACACTGGGCGTTGGAACAGGGACTGCCTGGAATTATGCTGGAAACGCAGAGTATAAACGTGAGGGCTTGCAGGTTCTATGAGAGTATCGGCTTCGTCATTGGCGGATTCGATAAATATGTGTATAGAGGGATTCCAAAAGTGTGTGAAGAGGTTGCGGTGTACTGGTATCTCCATTTCAAGTAGTGGAGGGTTTCGGGAGGTTTTCCAACTTCTGAGCTTGCTCCACGTTAGGGTGATTGGATGCTGCCGGATAACCGATAAAGACTACATGAAGCCGAAGCGGCTTCTGTACATTGAATGAAAACATGGAGGAAATGAAGAATGAAAAGGTTGATGAAGTTACTGCTGGTCCTGTTATTGCTTGCACCGCTACTAAGCAGGCCAGCACTTACTGGCAATACTGCCCAGGCTATGCTGACAGACAGCAAGACATACTTTAATGGAGAGGAACAGTCACTATACGGCTTCAACATAGCGGGCAGCAATTATTACAGTCTGCGGGATATTGCGAAGCAATTATCGGGGACGGCGAGCCAATTCGATGTGACTTGGAATAAACAGCAGAACGCAGTAGAGATTGTAACAGGACAAGCCTATACGCCTGAAGCGTCACCCAACAGCAGCTATTACAGCCGCAGTACAAAATACATAGCCTCACTCTCCACTTCCAAGATCCTGGTCGATGGAAAGCAGCAACAGATTACAGCCTATACGATTTTCAATTAAGAGATTTGTCGGGCAAGATTCCATTTGATATTGAATACGATAACCAAGCCAATCGAATATCGGTCTTCTCGAAGATTCCTGACAACGCCTACCGGGTGAAGACAGCGTTTGGAGCCAAGGATAACGGGGAAACTTCCGATTTCCCGAGATGGAAAAGTCCGGTCACCTCCTACCTGGTCAATAATCAGGATCAGACGGTGAGTGTCATAGAGGCGAATAAAGAGATTACGATTGAAACCTATAATGAGAAATATGAGTTGATTGCCAGCAACAAGCTGGGGTACGAGCTTCCGTTGTTCGGGGGTTTTTATAGCGGCGTAAAATATAACTATATCGCTTTTGGGCAAGAGAATACGGAGGAGAATAACGATAAAGAAGTGATTCGTATTGTCCGGTATGATAAAAGCTTCAACCGGATCGACAGTGTCTCCATTAAAGGCGGGGAGAGCTATACGATTGAACCTTTTGAAGCGGGTTCCGGCCGGATGGCGGAGTACGGGGATACCCTGGTGCTACACACCGCACGTAAAAGATATACAACACCCGATGGATTAAATCATCAGTCCCAGCTTACGATTATGGTAAATACCTCAACTATGAAAGTGACTAATGATCTGGGGAGATTCCAGAAAAATCATGTCAGCCATTCCTTCGATCAATATGTGTTGTTCGACGGCAGTGCTCAGGTACTTGTAGATCATGGGGACGCCTATCCCCGTTCGGTCGTGCTGAGTAAAGGGGACGGGAACAGCTACAGCAAAGTGGATTTGTTTGCTATTCCAGGTGCGATTGGAGCGAATGCTACCGGTGTTTCTATCGGCGGATTTGAAATGTCTTCGGGCAGTTATATCGTCGCGATGAACAGCGTGGACCATTCAGCTGTTACGGAATATACCTCTTATGAGATGGTAGGTCTGGACATAGACCAGCGGGATATCCTACTTAGTGTGCTGCCCAAGTCCAGTATGTCCAGCGCTTCTGTCCAGCACATCACTTTGGCTAAATATGTTGGAACAGACAAGATCGCATCCATTCCTAAATTAGTTAAAATCTCGGATGACAGGCTGATGGTGCTGTGGCAGGAATTCGATAAGAAAGGGAATCCTGGCGACCTGAAATATGTATATATTGATGGAAACGGGCAGGCCACAGGAGGCATTCAGACCCTTGCGCATTTTGCCTTATCTGAGACCAATCCTATTCTGGTTGGTGATAAAATTGTCTGGTACACCAACAACAAGGGCAGCCGGTTATTTTATTCTATTCCGTTGAAATAATAGGGGAGGCGCTTGATATTAAAATCGGCATCCAAACTGACCAAAGTTTGAGTGCCGATTTTTATTATTATGCTGATATTAATCCTTATTCTTTTTTAGATAATAATGATCAAAAGGTATAAAGGGGTTATCCTCTAGCTTAATAAAATGGTTATCCTCTAAGGCTTGAATTCTTTCGATATCATCTGTTGTGGCTTTCGTAATAATATTTTCTATCCCAAAATCCATGTAAAAATGATTAGTTACTATTTTTAGAATCCCGGAAAAAATTGCCCGATTTTCAAGGGATGAAATAACGTCAATTCTCAGAATGCCTGATTGGCAAACACCATCCAGAAACCTTGTTGTATTAGGGATAGGTGCTATTTCAATGGTTCCAATTATTTTATGCAGCTGCTTGTAACGGACACTCCATCGAATAAAAAATCCGGCGTCGAATTCTTTATTCCATCCACTAATCCCTTGTCTAACATGATCTATACTGGGACAATCCCATTCGCTGCCACAATTATCATTATTCATGTGACCTTTCGTTATCGGGTCGGAATAACATTCAAAAAGTTCTTTTGCATCTTCTTCTTTAACTTTTGTGAATACTAAATGATCGGTTTCATAGATTGGACAATGTTCAAATGGATTCATAATATTCATCCCCTTGATTCACCTTCCCCATTAATGTAGATCCTTATCATAGAACGCTTGTTTGTGTTTTTCAATTAAAAAATACATTTTTCCCATATTGTTCACACTGCAAAGAAACCCCAAGAGGCGTTTCATTCCTGCCCCAGTCTTCCTACTTCGTAAGCTCAATGAACTTGCTCGCCGCCGTCGTTAGCGGCATGTTGCGCATCGTCATCATGCCCACCTGGGCAGGGGGGAGCTGCACGTCGAGCTTAATCTCGAAAAGAGAGCCTTCCTCCAGCTCCTTGGATACGAATTCACGGGTGACGAAGGAGATGCCGAGCCCTTTGCGGGCGAATTCGATCAGCAGGCCAACGCTGCCGACCTCAAATTCAGGCTTCAGATCATAGCCGTACCCCTGGAACAAGTCCGTGATCGCCATTCGTGCCCGGCTACTGCGGGAGAAGAGGATAATGGGGTACTGAAGCAGCTCCTTGATCGAGAGCACCTTCTGGTTCAACTCGGCATAATGGCAGCCCGCGATGAAGCAGTCCTGCAGCTGTAGACCCTGCCGCACCTCAAGCTGGGGATCGGTGATGGGCATGCGAACCACGCCCAGATCAACGAGCCCTTCTTTTAAGTAGGAGATGACTTCCGGTGTGGTTCCGTGGATCAGATGCAGCCGGATGCCGGGGTAACGCTGATGAAAGATTTCGATGAAGGGCAGCAGATAATGCTTGAACAGGGAGTCACTGCCGCCGATCCGCAGCTCTCCGTTGTCGAGGTTTTTGAGCTCGGTCATCTTCTTCTCCGCCTGGGTGATCAGGATGTGCGACTGCTCAATATACGAGTATAGGGTGGCTCCTTCCGGTGTCAGGGCGACACCTTTGGAATTCCGGGTAAACAGGGTCAGGCCAAAGCTATCCTCCAATTGCTTAATGGCATGGCTGACGCTCGGCTGGGTAATATACAGGGATTTGGCGGCTTGGGTCAGGCTTCCGGTTTTGGCTGCCCAGTAAAAAACTTTGTACAGTTCAAAATTGTTCATAGACATGGTCTATAGCTCCTGTGAAATATATTAATTACTTGTATAGGTCGTATTTGTATTATAGTGTAACCAGGAAAGTTAAACCAGAGCAGAAGGAGAATGGAGATGGAGGCAACCACATTTGTTTTGTTTGGAGCGACAGGAGATTTAGCCCGTAGAAAGATCTACCCTGCGCTGTATAATCTGTATCTCGATCACAAGCTGCACCATTCATTCTCTGTGATTGGTCTTGGCAGAAGAGAAGTGGCTGATGAAGCCTTTCAGGCTATGGTGGAGCGGTCGATCCGGGACTTTTCCCGGCGGGAAATAAATGATTCTGCGTCCGTGCGCGGCTTCCTGAAGGCCTTCCGATATAATGTGCTGGATGTAGGGCACACAGAGGATTATCTGAAGTTATTGGAGCGGGTGGAACAGCAGGAAGAAGGCATGGGAAGTTCCCCTAACCGGATGTTCTACTTGTCCGTCGGCCCCGAGTTTTTTGAACCGATTGCTTTGAACATTAAAGAGAGTGGCCTGGGTGCCGCCAAAGGCTGGAAACGCCTGGTGATCGAGAAGCCTTTCGGACATGATCTGCAGTCAGCGCAGGAGCTGAATTTGAAGCTGAGCGAGGCTTTTACCGAGGATGAAATTTTCCGGATCGACCATTACCTTGGCAAACCGATGGTGCAGGAGCTGGATGTGTTCCAGCAGACGAATCCGGTGCTTCATGCACTGTGGAACAACCGCTACATTGCCAATGTACAGATTACCGCAGGCGAAACCGTGGGTGTGGAAGAAAGAGCGGGCTATTACGACCATGTGGGTGCGCTCAGAGACATGTTCCAGAATCATATGCTGCAGCTGCTCATGATGCTGGCGATCCGCCTGCCGAAGGACAGTTCTGCCGAAGAGGTCCGCTTCAAGAAGAAAGAGGTTATGGAAGCTCTGGAGCCGCTGGAAGAAGCGGATGTCCAGTTTGGCGTGATCCGGGGGCAGTACAGCGCAGGCACTATCCAGGGCAAACCGGTCACAGGCTATACATCCGAACCAGGAATTGCACCCGGATCGATGAATGATACGTTTATTGCAGCCAGACTTACGATCGATGATCCTTTCTGGAAGGGTGTTCCTTTCTATATCCGGACCGGGAAAAGAATGAAAGAGAAATCCACGCGCATTGTGATTGAGTTCAAAGAGCCGCTCAAGCAGAACTCGTCCGCCGCCGAGGATGATATCCCCAATCTTCTGGTATTCGAGATCAGCCCGAACGAAGGCATTACCCTGCAGCTCAAAGCAAGAGATCCCCGGTACAAAGGGAAGTTCAAGGCAATGCACATTGACTTCCATACGAGCTCTATTGAAGTGCCGGAGGCATATGAGAATCTGATTTATGACGCTTTACACGGTGATCCGTCGTTCTTTGCGCATTGGGATGAGGTGGAGCTGTCCTGGAAATGGGTGCAGCCGATCCTGGATGCTTTTGCCAAGAATAATGTTCCTCTTTATCCGTATGCTGCGGGCACGTTCGGACCAGCTGAATCGGATCAGCTGCTGGCCAAGGATGGACATCACTGGTGGCTCGACTCTGCAATTGAAGAAGAAATGGAAGTGCCATTGCCCGATGCTTCAAATTTTTAATACTAAGTTTAGTTCAACTAAAAATGGAGGTTTACAAATATGAAATTTTTTATCGATACGGCAAATGTGGAAGACATCCAAAAAGCATACCAGATCGGTGTCCTGTCCGGCGTCACTACGAACCCATCCCTGGTCGCTAAAGAAGGCGTGAAATTCGAAGACCGCATTGCAGAAATTCTGCGCATCGTGCCTGAAGTGGAATCTGTATCGGCCGAAGTTACACCGGATGCCGTTACTGCGGAAGAGATGATTGCACAGGCTAACGAGCTGATTAAGATCAACAATTATGATAAAAACATTACCATCAAGCTCCCGATGACGCTCGCAGGTCTGGAGGCCTGCCGGTATCTGACCCAAAAGGGTGTAAAAACCAACGTGACCCTGATCTTCACCGTCAACCAGGCATTGCTCGCTGCCCGTGCAGGAGCCACCTACGTATCGCCATTCCTGGGCCGCCTGGATGATATTTCGGAGGATGGAGTCCAATTGATCGTGAAAGTCGCCGAGCTGTTCCGTATTCATAACCTGGGCGCGCAAATTATCGCCGCTTCGGTCCGCCATCCGGACCACGTGACCCGCGTAGCGATGGCCGGTGCACATATTGCCACCATTCCGTTCAGCGTCATTGAGCAAATCTCCAAGCATCCGCTGACCGATCAGGGACTGGAGAAGTTCGCTGCTGACTGGAAAAAGGCTCCGCAGGTCTAAAACGACTCAGCACATATATAGGAGGTCTATTAACGATGGGTAAACAGCAGATTGGTGTGGTCGGCTTGGCCGTCATGGGCAAGAACCTGGCCTTGAATATGGAGAGCAAAGGGTTCTCGGTAGCCCTGTACAACCGTTCGCGGGAGAAGACGGATGAGCTGCTGGCAGAAGCAGCAGGTAAAAACTTCGCCGGTGCCTACAGCATCGAAGAGTTTGTCGAATCCCTGGAGACGCCGCGCAAAATCATGATCATGGTCAAGGCCGGCAAACCGACAGATGATACGATTCAGCAGCTGGTGCCGCATTTGTCTCCAGGGGATATCCTGATTGACGGCGGGAATGCTTTTTTCCCGGATACGCAAAGACGGAACAAGGAGCTGCAGGCTCAAGGCTTCCGGTTTATCGGCGCAGGGGTATCTGGCGGTGAAGAAGGAGCGCTGAAGGGACCGGCGATTATGCCGGGCGGACAAAAGGATGCCTACGAGCTGGTGGAGCCGATCCTGACAGCCATTTCTGCCAAAGTGGACGGCGATCCTTGCTCGACCTACATCGGGGAAGACGGTGCCGGACACTATGTCAAAATGGTGCATAACGGCATTGAATACGGCGATATGCAGCTTATTGGCGAAGCGTATCAACTGCTGAAGGATGTACTGGGCCTGGACACCCATGAGTTACATGAGATTTTCTCAGAGTGGAACCGCGGGGAGCTAAACAGCTATCTCATCGAGATCACAGCCGACATTTTCGCCAAAGCTGACCCGGATACAGGCAAGCCGATGGTCGATGTCATCCTGGATTCCGCCGGACAAAAGGGAACAGGTAAATGGACAAGTCAAAATGCCCTCGATTTGGGCGTTCCGTTATCCATCATTACTGAATCTGTCTTTGCACGGTTTATCTCGGCGATGAAGGAAGAACGCGTGGCTGCGAGCAAACGTCTGAAGGGCCCTGAAGTCAAGGGTTATGACGGCGATGCCAAGGAATTCATCGAAGCGGTCCGCAAAGCCCTGTATGCCAGCAAAATCGCCTCCTACGCCCAAGGCTTTGCCCAGATGAGAGTGGCTTCAGACGAATATAACTGGAACCTGAGCTATGGCAGTATTGCGATGATCTTCCGTGGAGGCTGCATCATCCGTGCTGGCTTCCTGCAGAATATCAAGGACGCCTATGACCGCGACCCTGAGCTGAAAAACCTTTTCCTGGATGAGTATTTCAGCGGCGTTGTTCACAACTACCAGGAAGCCTGGAGAGATGTGGTTGCGATTGCCGTTAAAAGAGGGATTCCGGTTCCGGCCTTTGCCTCCGGCCTGGCCTATTATGACAGCTATCGTTCGGAACGTCTCCCGGCTAACCTGCTGCAGGCCCAAAGAGATTATTTCGGAGCCCATACCTTTGAACGGCTGGATCAGCCGGGGAGCTTCCATTTTGGGTGGATGGACAGCAAATAATTATCATATAGATTTAACTATGAAGTCCGGGCGAAGTGGCCCGGACTTTTTGTATAAGCACTCCCCAGTTCAACTGGAGGTTCATGAAAGCTTGTAGCTATAAGGAAGAAAATGAAAAACGCTCTCGAAAAAATCGAGAACGTCGGTTGGTTAGCCAGCGGACTTTCGGTGATAATGAGATTTAACTACCGCCGATACCATGGGACATGGTTTGGATTTGAGTACTATCTGCTACGATTTCGATGTTTCCAGAAGGAAAAACAATTACAGCGACCAAACTACATAAAACTAGGAGCTTGATGAATCTTCTTAGCTTTCGCATTCCGCGCTGTTCTGATCAGAAGTTTGTATCTATCCAGTTCTTCTTCTCCTGCTGCATACCGATATTGCTCAAACAGTTCGACACAAGTGATTGCTATACTCTCATTGTTTATCTTAGCGGAGGTTTCCATACTTTGCAGCACGAAGCTGAATTCTTCATTTCGCTTATTGTGTAAGTAATAGGCGGCTAGTTCAGCAAGAAATCTGGCGTGTTTGTCTGCCATAATCTGCTGATTGTATTCACAAAGTTTCGATCTGTATGTCCGATAAGGGATATAGGCAGAGAAGCGCTCCAGAATGTGATCTACATTCCAGTCATACTGGTTAGCCGATTTGATAATATTGTATACAGCCGTAAATATCTCGTCCGGTTGTGTTGAGATATATTCCACATAGTCAGCTAGTACCTCCAGTTGTCCGTCCAGCACGCGATACAAATAGATGTTTGCCGTACCCCACTCCCGGAACTGGGCTAATGTCCGTTGCACTTCTTCATTATCTTCCTGTATCCAGCTTCCGTCCATATAGAGTGGCACACGCTCTATCGCAGACTTATAGTCCCCATATTCCATGCAAATACTTGAGAGAAAGAGATAGGCGTTTAGAATATATAGGTATAGCGGTCTTTGAGGCATTTTTCCGTTGTCTTGTTTACGATTCGACTGGCGATGTAGATTATAACGGAGTGTAGCCAGTCGGAGCATCTTCTGTGCGAGTTCCTCCACTTTAGGCCACTGCTGCAAGGAATAATAGACATTCAGCAGGTCTATTATTCCATCTAATTGATCAGCCTCATCCAGCCGATCTATGTAACACTCGAAGAGGATTGCCTCCCGCGAATTAATGCTCTGATCGTCACCCAGGGCAATTCTAAATAGGCGGTATTGACATAACGCCAGCCGCTCCGAATTCTGATATTTCTCACTGGCACTCACATTCTTATATAGCAGCGCTGCGGCTTGCCATTGCCCCTGCTGATACAGCCCCTCAGCCACTTCAAATAGCATGGGGGCATAGATCAGATTGTCGAGCAGATTCTGAACCACCTGCTCAATGCAATCGAGGCGGCCGAGCGCCGCTGAACGCATCAGAAACGGGCGTAACCGCCGCCAGGTCGGTGCCGAATGATGAAAACATTCATCCACGTATAAGCTGAAGAAATGATCCTCCTGCAGCTTCATTCCCTGAGTGATCCGCTCCAGATGATTCATAGCAATCGGCTGCCGGTCACCAATTACACGACTGAGTGTTCCGGAATTAATTCCGGATTGTATGGAAAATTGATGAATGGACATGTCTTGCTGAGTTAGATAAGCCGCTAATTGATCGCGAATCGTGGTTGTAGGTTTCATGGAAACACCACCTAACTAAATGCCATTAATTAGAATTAATTTTATAGATGTAATAATATGTGATAATATTCCAATGGTCAATAGAGCGGATTAGTAGAAACCGTGAACAACGGGATGGAGTACGGTAAGAACTATCACTAGTCTTGGACGTGAAAAGCAAAGGTCAGTGGCTTGTTATTATCGATAGTAGACATATGTTTCTATCAGAAGGACAAGAGAACTGGTAGGAGTACTTTCACAATTCGCTGCCGCGTGATGATTAGATTGTTTGGGGAGGTGGCCTAAGCTTGCTTACTTATCATCTCTAGCCCTGATCCCTAACCTTTTTTTCCAAAGTTGACATGTTCAAGAAACATGAAATTTCAGTTGCACTATTTTCTCACTTGCAACATTCAAATTAGTACTGTATAGTTCTAGTTATGACAAAGGGAAAAATAATGAATCAAAAACGTGTGATTGAAGTAGCGGCAACATTATTTTTAGAAAAAGGATTTGCTTATACAAGCATGGATGAATTAGTACGTGTAAGCAAAGTCTCAAAATCTAATGTGTATTATCACTTCTCTGATAAGGAGGAATTGTTAGCAGGGGTCGTTGATTATTGGATTGAAACGTATCAGCGTGCAATGGATCAAATACTTTCTCAGAACCAATTATCAGTTGAAGATCGTGTCCAGATGTTTTTAGAGCATTTATCACAGGGAGTTCAGTCAAGAGAGTATAAGGGCAGCTGTCCATTTATTACTCTTTATATTCAAAGTCCTGCACAAGCTACACACATAAAAGAAAAAATAGGTCTCTTTTTTACAGGATTACAAATGAAAGTCTCTCTATTACTAAAACAAGGAGTAGAAAAAGGCGAGTTTAGAAATACGATTCATATTGACGAGGTAGCGGCACTTTTTATAACGAATCTTGAAGGAGCGCTGTTTCTTTCAGAAACATTGAAGGATGCAACTGTTATCATGAAAACAGCCAGCCAATTTTTCAACTTGCTTCGATAAGAGAAGCATTTTTTTTTACACTAAATTAGTACTACACAGTACTAAAAAGGAGAGCGAATGATATGAGGACAATATTTCTAACAGGTGGAACAGGTTTTATTGGGAGGCAATTAGTGGAGGAGCTTCTTAAAGAGGATGTTATGATTTTTCTTTTAGTGAGGTCAAAAAGTAAAGCAACACGTGCTTTTCAAGAAAAAGGTATTTTAAACGAAGCGGCCCTGCACTTTATTGAAGGTGATTTGACAAAAACAGATTTAGGTTTAAGTGATGAAGATAAGGATAGGGTATCGAACACGGATGTTATTATTCACGCAGGTGGACAAATGGATATTCAAGCGACACAGCAAGAGGCAACATCTGTATTTTTAAACGGCGCCAAGCATATCAGTGAATTCGCTAAAAGTATCCATCAATTGAAGGGCTTGCAGCAATTTATTCATGTAGTAGGATATATGTCCCCCTTTGATGATAATAATAGCAAGGTTGCGATTGATGTGTTTAAAGAAGGGCACGACTATTTAAAAATAAAGAATCCTTATGAAAAAACAAAATTCTTAGCAGATCTTTATATTCGCCAGCAGGCATCCGCAATAGGCTATCCGCTTTCTGTGATTAATCCACCAACTGTAGTCGGCAGCAGTAAAACAGGGAGTACGGAGCAAACAGCAGGCTTAGGCTTGCTTGTGGCGAGTATGCGAAGAGGGCTGATGCCATTTATTCCTGGAGGCAAGGGGTATAAATTACCGCTTATTTCAAACGATGAGCTAGCGAAGTTTATTGTTCAGGTTTTTAAGCTGGAGCAATCGTCTATTCAAACATATACACTTGTTCAAGACAACCAGCTTGATCCGGATATATCTGAATTATTAGAAGTTATGTCAGAAAGTATGAATATGGCAGCACCTAAAATCTCTGTGCCCATTCGCTTCGTGAAGGCACTTATGAAAAGTGGGATAAGTAAAATAACACAAATTCCATCTGATGGACTGAACTTTATTACAAATAGAAAGTTTCCAAATGATTCATCGAAAAAAGTCATGGGAGAAGATTGGTTTAATAAGACGGGGGTTATGAATTTTTTTCCAGTCGTAGTAGCGGATTTGGATTATCGCTTGATGAATCAAAATGACCAGCATAATCATGCATTTGAACGAACCTTAATCGGAAACACTGTGATTTATCAAATACAAGGAGAGGGTAAGCCATTTATTTTATTACACGGTTTGTTGAGTGATGGAGAGGATTTATTTCCTTTAGGATTAGAGCTTCATGAAAAAACTGGTCAACCCGTATGGATTCCAGATCTTCCTGGTTTAGGACGTTCCCCTTTTAAACGAGAGAAAAATCTTCTAGATCTCTATTTGAATTTAGTGAAAGAGTTATTGGGAAAAGCTGCTGATGGTGCACATTGGATTGGCCATTCCTTCGGAGCAATTATTCTGCTGGAAGCATTAGTGCGAGAGTACATAAATATGAAGAATACTATTACTTTACTTCAGCCCCCTGTTGCGAAAAGAAATTCTAAATCGTTTAATGTTCCTCAATTTATGAACAAATGGGCATTGAAGTTAGCAACTGCTAATTCAATAGAACGTTATTTAATTGGTAATGGTCTGTTTGAAAATACGGAGAGCATTCCGAAACATTATATTGCAAAAGTAAGCAGCAGCTTTACTTCGCCTAGAATATTAAATACAACTCTTCAGCTAAATCGTTTTCTATCGAAAGACTATCAAGGCGATTTCACCAAAGTACCAAGGTATAAGCTTCATATTATTTGGGGAGATCAGGATAGAAGCTATTCTGCTCCATTACATCTTGGTGAGATTGATGTTGTTCCATATGGTCATCATTTTCCTCTTAGCCATCCGAGGGAAACGGCTTCCTATATACTATGAAATTAATATGATATTTTCAAAATAGACCGGTCGGCACGCTACATCAATTCTAACCATAAACGGTAAACGTATACTGATTGATCCGATGTTGAGTGATGTGGGCAAACTTTCACCTGTGCCTTTAACTCGAATTTATCGTAGAAAGTAAATTGAGCCGAAATCAGCTTGCCAAGTTTCTGAAGGAACAACATCTGGAGGGCTCCGTTTGGGTTCCTGAAGACGGCGAGGTCGTTTCTTTTTGATTCTCCTTTCCTTTTTGAGCGTATACTCCGCGAGGTGAAAAGGTCAGCGATATGTATAAGGGTAAAGATCCTGTAGATGTAATTCTAAAGATTAAGACGGAAGAAATGCAAAAATCCACAATCTCATGCGGTTGTGGATTTACATGGTGGAGTCGAACGTTCCTGCATCCCTTTCCAGTAGGCCAATTCGTTTTTTGTTCTGTTAGAACTTATACGGTTTCGGGGTTATTTTAGCAATCCATAAGAAATGAAAGTCAGCCTTTGTTCTATAATGAAGGGGAACGTCTTAAGATTTGGGTCATGGGGAACGCTAGAAGCTAAGGCTAGAAGCCAAGGAGGCAAGGCAATGAACAAATTCCTGCTCGTATTCCGTATGGATATCACTACCCCGGAAGCGCAGCCTACGCCGGTGCAAATGCAAGGTTACATGGAGCAGTGGGGAGAATGGATCAACAGTCTTGCTGCACAGGACAGACTTGCAGCAGGCGGGAATCATCTATCCGCCGAAGGCAGAGTGCTGCGGCCCCATGGCATAACAACGGATGGACCCTACACTGAGCATAAAGAATCCATGGCTGGGTATATCCTGGTTAACGCAGTGGATATGGAGGAAGCGGTTCAGCTTGCGAAGGGCTGTCCGATTCTGCTCGGTGAAGGGACCAGTGTCGAAGTGAGACCCGTTGCCGGAATGTAGAACAGCAGACGTTCCAATGCACAACAACATTTAGGAGGGATCTGTAGTGCCGAAAATTGTCACGAATCTATGGTTCGATACGGAAGCGGAAGAAGCGGCGAAATTCTATACCTCAGTTTTTAAAAATTCCAAAATCTTGAATACCTCTTATTATGGAGAAGGCGGCAGACGTCCTGCCGGATTGGTGATGACAGTAACGTTTGTACTGGACGGGCAGGTCTACACTGCACTCAATGGTGGCCCGGAGTTCAAATTTACGGAAGCGATCTCGCTGATGGTGAACTGCGAAGGGCAGGAGGAGGTCGACGAGCTGTGGGAAAAGCTGTCCGAAGGCGGCTCGGAAGGGCCGTGCGGTTGGCTGAAAGACAGATACGGTTTGTCCTGGCAGATTTTCCCGGCCGAAGCGGGGAGATTGCTGAGTGATCCGGATCCTGTCAAAGCACAAAGAGTCATGCAGGCGATGCTCCAGATGAGCAAGCTGGACATTGCCGCGTTAGAGCGGGCTCGTGAGGGCAGCGGAGAATAGCTCTGAGAAATAGACAACTGGAATAGAAGTGAACAAAGAGCTGTCCCGCGAGTGATATGCTCCCCATATAGTAGACAGGTGAAATAATAAAAACCTGTTACTGTATGGGGAGCATTTTTATGGAACGAAAGAAGTTTACAGCATTCGCCGAGGAACTTCACATCGAAGCTATTCCGCGTAGCTATAAACACCTCGGAAATCCAATCCTTCCATTCTTTTTGCTCTATTTGAAGGAAGATACTCCATAATAGGTATAGTGAATTTATCGGGCCTGATCTATCTTGTTAACAGCATGAAGAGATATGGGGGAAGGGCTAGATCATCTTGTGGGAATCGCTGGGCGGTTTTACTCAAAACATACGAAAGGAATACGTCAAAATATAGAAGGTGAAATCCAACTGTACAAAGAAATTACATATATATATATATACGTACCAGGAAAGGTAGGGAGTTTTGCCGAACAATTTTGAAAAAGTTAAGTGTTTCCCGACTTCCTAACAAATGATGAGGGTGCAAGGAAACCCTTGTCCGATCTTATGTTGTATAGGGGCTAAATCAAGCCACCCGTAGAATGGGTGATACTGTGACTAACTTCAGTGGAGGTAATTATGACTAATAGTTTAAGGCGAAAAGCAAGAATTCTCAGTTCGCAAGTAAACGTAGTAAAGAAGGTTTTTATCCTCGTATTGGTTCTTGTATTTGGAACGAACACGTTAATGATTGCAAGTGCTAATACTCCCGTAAACGGAAGTACAGATTTCAATTCAGTTAGTGGACCGATCATCATATCTGGATCGTCTACTGGTCCAGGACTAATGGCTACTGATATTAATGGATATGATTTTCTGCTCAAGTCAAGCAGCGCAACAAATTGCTACATTGGTGCAGAATTCCTAACAGGTCAAACCAATCTTATCAGCGGAGCGACCAATGATGGAACTCCATTATCCTACATGGAAGTGTCTTCAAACAGCGGGAAAATATTTGATCTCCAGTCCGTAGATATTGCAATGTCTGGTGTAAGTTTGGGGACAAATGGAAATATTCAACTTATAGGATATGTAAATGGCTTAGCCGTTTCTGGAGCAGTCATGTCTCTAACTGTAACCGATGCATATCTTGGAGGACAACTTGTTACTTTTAATGTATCTTCCAATACTAAATTTGTAGGTATTGATAAATTTCGTATCCAGACCGATGGATCTTATCAAGTTACCGGGGCTTTTGGAATCGACAATATCAATGCAGTTAATTTCAGAAACACAAACACTGCACCTGTTTTTATTGGTGCAACAACCAGTTTTATCGTAAATCAGGATTCAAGTGCAACAGATATCAAAGGTCTGCTTCATGTAAGCGATATCGATCCCAGTCAGGTAGAGACATGGTCACCAAGTACGCAGCCAAATCATGGGACACTCAATTTCTTAAGTGCAACAGCAGCCAGTGGCAGTACTGATATTGCACCAGGAGGAACCATTACCTACACACCTGACAGCGGATATGCAGGGACTGACAGTTTTACTGTTCAAGTTAGTGACGGTACGTCAACTGCGACAAGGACAATTACAGTTACAGTGAATGCCAATCCGACCTACACCGTAACGTATAACGGAAACGGCAACACTGGTGGTACGGTTCCGACCGATAGCAACAGCTATCCGCAGGGGAACATCGTGACGGTGCTGGGGAACACCGGAACGCTGGTGAAGACAGGGTATACGTTTGCAGGCTGGAACACAAAGGCGGACGGAAGCGGCACCGACTACGGGGCGAATGCCACCTTCAGCATGGGAACGGCGAATGCCACCCTTTATGCGAAGTGGGCGGCCAATCCGACCTACACCGTAACGTATAACGGAAACGGCAACACCGGCGGTGCGGTTCCGACCGACAGCAACAGCTATCCGCAGGGGAACACCGTGACGGTGCTAGGGAACACTGGAGCCCTGGTGAAGACGGGCTATACGTTCGCAGGCTGGAACACCGCCGCTAACGGAAGCGGCACCGACTACGGGGCGAATGCCACCTTCAGCATGGGATCGGCGAATGCTACTCTCTATGCGAAGTGGACGTCCAATCCGACCTACACCATAACGTATAACGGAAACGGCAGCACCGGCGGTACGGTTCCGACCGACAGCAACAGCTATCCGCAGGGCAACACCGTGACGGTGCTAGGGAACACTGGAACCCTGGTGAAGACAGGCTATACGTTCGCAGGCTGGAACACCGCTGCTAACGGTAGCGGCACCGACTACGGGGCGAATGCCACCTTCAGCATGGGATCGGCGAATGCCATGCTCTATGCAAAGTGGACAGCCAATCCGACCTACACCGTAACGTATAATGGAAACGGCAACACCGGCGGTGCGGTTCCGACCGACAGCAACAGCTATCCGCAGGGGAACACCGTGACGGTGCTAGGGAACACCGGAACGCTGGTGAAGACAGGCTATACGTTTGCAGGCTGGAACACCGCTGCTAACGGAAGCGGCACCGACTACGCAGCGAATGCCACCTTCAGCATGGGCTCGGCGAATGCCACCCTCTATGCGAAGTGGACAGCCAATCCGACCTACACCGTAACGTATAACGGAAACGGCAGCACCGGTGGTACGGTTCCGACCGACAGCAACAGCTATCCGCAGGGGAACATCGTGACGGTGCTGGGGAACACCGGAACTCTGGTGAAGACGGGCTATACGTTCGCAGGCTGGAACACGAAAGCGGACGGAAGCGGTATGGATTACACGGTTAGCGGCAGTTTCGCGATGGGCTCGGCGAATGCCACCCTCTATGCGAAGTGGACGGCCAATCCGACCTACACCGTAACGTATAACGGAAACGGCAGCACCGGCGGTACGGTTCCGACCGACAGCAACAACTATCCGCAGGGGAACTCTGTGACGGTGCTGGGGAACACCGGAGCGCTGGTGAAGACGGGCTATACGTTCGCAGGCTGGAACACCGCTGCTAACGGAAGCGGCACCGACTACTTGGCGAATGCCACCTTCAGCATGGGCTTGGCGAATGCCACCCTCTATGCGAAGTGGACGGCCAATCCGAGCTTCACCGTAACGTATAACGGAAACGGCAGCACCGGCGGTACGGTTCCGACCGACAGTAACAGCTATCAGCAGGGGAACACCGTGACGGTGCTGGGGAACACCGGAACGCTGGTGAAGACAGGCTATACGTTCGCAGGCTGGAATACCGCCGCTAACGGAAGCGGCACCGACTACGCGGCAAATGCCACCTTCAGCATGGGAACGGCGAATGCCACGCTCTATGCGAAGTGGACGGCCAATCCGACCTTCACCGTAACGTATAACGGCAACGGCAACACCAGCGGTACGGTTCCGACCGACAGCAACAGCTATCCGCAGGGGAACATCGTGACAGTGCTGGGGAACACCGGAATGCTGGTGAAGACAGGGTATACGTTCGCAGGCTGGAATACCGCCGCTAACGGAAGCGGCACCGACTACGCAGCGAATGCCACCTTCAGCATGGGCACGGCGAATGCCACTCTCTATGCGAAGTGGACAGCCAATCCGACCTACACCGTAACGTATAACGGAAACGGCAGTACCGGCGGTACGGTTCCGACCGACAGCAACAGCTATCCGCAGGGTGATGTGGTGACAGTACTAGGGAACACCGGAACGCTGGTGAAGACAGGGTATACGTTCGCAGGCTGGAATACCGCCGCTAACGGAAGCGGCACCGACTACGCAGCGAATGCCACCTTCAGCATGGGCACGGCGAATGCCACCCTCTATGCGAAGTGGACAGCCAATCCGACCTACACCGTAACGTATAACGGAAACGGCAGTACCGGCGGTACGGTTCCGACCGACAGTAACAGCTATCAGCAGGGGAACACCGTGACGGTGCTGGGGAACACCGGAACGCTGGTGAAGACAGGGTATACGTTCGCAGGCTGGAACACCGCCGCTAACGGAAGCGGCACCGACTACGGGGTGAATGCCACCTTCAGCATGGGCTCAGCGAATGCCACCCTCTATGCGAAGTGGACAGCCAATCCGACCTTCACCGTAACGTATAACGGAAACGGCCACACCGGCGGTGCGGTTCCGACCGACAGCAACAGCTATCCGCAGGGGAACACCGTGATTGTTCTAGGGAATACTGGAACGCTGGTGAAGACAGGGTATACGTTCGCAGGCTGGAACACGAAGGCGGACGGAAGCGGCACCGACTACGCGACGAATGCCACCTTCAGCATGGGCACGGCGAATGCCACGCTCTATGCGAAGTGGACGGCCAATCCGACCTTCACCGTAACGTATAACGGCAACGGCAACACCAGCGGTACAATTCCGACCGACAGCAACAGCTATCGGCAGGGGAACACCGTGACGGTGCTAGGGAACACCGGAACGCTGGTGAAGACGGGCTATACGTTCGCAGGCTGGAACACAAAGGTGGACGGAAGCGGCACCGACTACGCGACGAATGCCACCTTCAGTATGGGCTCGGCGAATGCCACCCTCTATGCGAAGTGGACAGCCAATCCGACCTTCACCGTAGCGTATAACGGAAACGGCAGCACCGGCGGTACGGTTCCGACCGACAGCAACAGCTATCAGCAGGGGAACACGGTGACGGTGCTAGGGAACACTGGAACGCTGGTGAAGACAGGGTATACGTTCGCAGGCTGGAACACGAAGGCGGACGGAAGCGGCACCGACTACGCGACGAATGCCACCTTCAGCATGGGCACGGCGAATGCCACGCTCTATGCGAAGTGGACGGCCAATCCGACCTTCGCCGTAACATATAACGGAAACGGCAACACCGGCGGTACGGTTCCGACCGACAGCAACAGCTATCAGCAGGGGCACACGGTGACGGTGCTAGGGAACACTGGAGCCCTGGTGAAGACGGGCTATACGTTCGCAGGCTGGAACACCGCCGCAAACGGAAGTGGCACCGACTATGCGGCGAATGCCACCTTCAGCATGGGCTCGGCGAATGCTACCCTCTATGCCAAGTGGACAGTCAATCCGGCCTTCACCGTAACGTATAACGGCAACGGCAACACCAGCGGTACGGTTCCGACCGACAGCAACAGCTATCAGCAGGGGAACATGGTGACGGTGCTGGGGAACACTGGAACGCTGGTGAAGACAGGGTATACGTTCGCAGGCTGGAACACCGCCGCTAACGGAAGCGGCACCGACTACGCGGCGAATGCCACCTTCAGCATGGGCTCGGCGAATGCCACGCTCTATGCGAAGTGGACGGCCAATCCGACCTTCACCGTAACGTATAACGGAAACGGCAGCACCGGTGGTACGGTTCCGACCGACAGCAACAGCTATCAGCAGGGGCACACGGTGACGGTGCTGGGGAACACCGGAACGCTGGTGAAGACAGGGTATACATTCGCAGGCTGGAACACGAAAGCGGACGGAAGCGGTATGGATTACACGGTTAGCGGCAGTTTCGCGATGGGAACGGCGAATGCCACGCTCTATGCGAAGTGGACGGCCAATCCGACCTTCACCGTAACGTATAACGGAAACGGCAACACCGGTGGTACGGTTCCGACCGACAGCAACAGCTACCAGCAGGGGAACACCGTGACGGTGCTGGGGAACACTGGAGCGCTAGTGAAGTCGGGCTATACGTTCGCAGGCTGGAACACAAAGGCGGACGGAAGCGGCACCGACTACGCGACGAATGCCACCTTCAGCATGGGCTCGGCGAATGCTACCCTCTATGCCAAGTGGACAGTCAATCCGGCCTTCACCGTAACGTATAACGGCAACGGCAACACCAGCGGTACGGTTCCGACCGACAGCAACAGCTATCAGCAGGGGAACATGGTGACGGTGCTGGGGAACACTGGAACGCTGGTGAAGACAGGGTATACGTTCGCAGGCTGGAACACAAAGGCGGACGGAAGCGGCACCGACTACTTGGCGAATGCCACCTTCAGCATGGGAACGGCGAATGCCACCCTCTATGCCAAGTGGACGTCATCAAATGCGCAGTTGTCCAGCTTGTCAGTGGATCAGGGGACATTGACACCAGCATTTACAGCAGCAACTCTGAAATATAACGTGAATGATGTAGCTAATTCGGTTTCAAGCAGCAATCTTTCTTTTACCACAGCGGATTCCCATGCGACGTTTACCGTTTCGGGAGCCGTGTACAGTTCCCTAACGGGCAATATGTATACCTATAGAGCTAACAACTTACAGGTGGGCGCGAACCTGATTCAGATTAGCGTAATGGCCCCAGACGGTACTGGCAATACGTATATGGTAACTGTGAATCGGGAGGATGTATCAAGGCTACCATCACCGGGTGGTCCGCTGGCGGACAGTATAACGCCAACAGTGACACCTGGACCTACGAAACCAGCGGTTGATGTATTCAATAGCGGCATTGTTAATGTAATAAACTTAGTTAATGCTTTCGAGTCCAAGGTAGAGGAAGCTAAGAATTCTAATGTTAAGGTTGAATTTGCTGATACGAAAGGGCACTGGGCCGAAAAAACTATCGATACTTTCGTAAAGCTCCATGTGATTGAAGGTTACAACGATGGTACGTTCAAGCCGGATGGTGAGATCACGCGCGCTGAATTTGCAGTGATTCTGAGTCGGGTATTCGATATCAAAAGCGGCAACAATACTGGTGTTGCATTTAAGGACGTTGGCAGTCACTGGGCGAAAGGCGCCATCGAGAAGCTTGCAGAGGCAGGGGTTATCAGCGGCTACGAGGATGTTACGTTCAAGCCAGATAAAACAATCACCCGCGAGGAAATGGTTGTCCTTTTGTCCCGCATCTTAAACCTTAACAACGTAACGAAGGATACCACCAAAGGCAATTTCAATGACCTGAAGGGTTCCTATGCAGCAAACGAGATCAAAGCTGAAGCACAAGCTGGTATCATAAACGGCAAAGCAGATGGGAAATTTGATGCTAAGAGCAACGCCACACGCGCAGAAGCTCTGCAGATCATCCTGAATGCGCTGAAGCTCAACCCGCAATTGAAGACGCTGTTGGATTCACTTAACTAATGCCGGTTCTCCGAAAAAAAGGGACAAGTGTAATTTGGGGCTGTTGACAAAAGGGGCAACCCAAAAGTGGATTTTCTATGGCGGAAGGCAGTTCTCTTCATTCTTAAAACCACAAAAAGTGAGCAGAGCAGCGATTCTCCTGTTATTGAAGGATCGCTGCTCTGTTTTTTGGTCATGGGTGGCTTGCTTTAGCAGATTATGAGTAAGGGAAAGCCATCCTACCTCAAGCGTCACTTTCTCCATGCCGCGAAGTAGAAATCGCCGGAAGCCCCGGTTGCAGTTGTCCAAATACACTTTCCGGTTCCGTCATTCGACGCACGGCCAAGCGTAACCTTTCTCACTCCGTAGAATTTCCCGGCTGCTGCCAACACCGTAAGCGCCTAAGGTTTATAGTGCGTGCGGCCTTGGCTTTGGACGATTGGGACAGCTTGCGAGAAATGGAGCAACAGTGAGCAAATCATCGGCCGAATAAGAGTGAAACCAAAGAATGCGCCTTCATTCGCGGAGGGGAGGCGTTTTTGGCTTCTTTTGTCATCCCGGACGTTTTACAATAAATGCCCACAGGCGTAAGATTCAAATCAACAACCGAATGTAAGTTAACTGTTCTCATATGGCTGAATTCCGTAATTGGGAACGGGGGAACCAATGGTGAATGCGGCTTTTGCACAGTCAGCTGCCGCTCACCCGGGGTGAATCCCTGCTGCGTGCTGAAAAGCCGCTGTGGCAGGGTAGGGCAATCTCGCTGCCCGAATCCGTCAGCTAACCCCGTAAGCCTCGAAGAGAGAGGATGAGCGCCATGATCGATTAACCGACCACGGAGAGCCCTGCCGCTTCTGTGGTCTTTTTGTTGTGTGTGCAGGAAGGAAAGGCAGTCTGTACAAGGAACTAGAAATCTCATAACAACGATAATTAGAGACATTAAGGGTTATTTAAAATGCTCTATTATAAATGCTTCAAAGGGGGGATTCTTATCGTTACTGTATTTATCGTGTGCTTCTGGGTTGGACTAATACTCCTCCTCAGCGGCGGATTTCATGGGCATGGCCTGGCGGGTCATCTGCATGCGGGCGGCGGCGATGCCGGTGGACCCGGCTTTGTACCCATACTCCCTCTGATGGTGTTTGTCACAGTCTGGGGCGGTACAGGTTACGTGCTTGCCCGGTTCAGCGAAATGAGGATGCTCGCAGTGGTGCTGATTTGTACCGTGCTCGCTCTGCTTCTGGGCTGTGTGATGTATGCGGTGCTGGCCCGGGTGATGACCCGGTATGACAGCAGCATGAATGAACTGGATTACGAGCAGGCAGGGCAGCTCGGGTACATCAGTATCCCTGCAGCGGATGGGGCGGTCGGGGAAATGAAATATGTACTGCACGGAACCATGCGCTCCATTGGAGTACGGGCAGAATCCGGCCAGCAGCTTGATAAAGGCGACAGGGTTATTATTTTGAAGGTGAACAAAGGAATGGCGGCAGTCACCCTCTTCGAGAGGGATATCGATCAATTATAATTCACGGGGAGTGTCAATCTAAATGGTTATTCTGTATGTAATTGCGGCAATTGTTGTTGTTATTCTGCTGGCCTTGTTCAGTATCGTGAACTCTTATAAAAAGGTTCCGCCCAATCAGGCGATGATCGTCTACGGCCTTGGCGGAAAAAGAGTGGTCCAGGGCGGCGGGACGTTCGTCATCCCCGGCTTCCAGAACAATAAGACCATCTCCATGATGCTGATGAGCTTCGACGTCATCCCGGCGCAGGCGATGTTCTCCAAGCAAGGCATCAAGCTCAACCTGGAGGCGGTGGCTCAGATTAAGATAAAAAGCGATCCTACCGCTATTCTGACTGCCAGTGAGCAGTTTATCGACCGGCCGGAAGAAGACCGCGAGACGATTATCCTGCATTCGGTGGAAGGCCATTTGCGCGGCTTAATCGGACAATTAACAGTGGAATCCATTCTCAAGACTCCTGACGAAATCAACAGCAAGATGCGGGAGACCTGCTCGGAAGACCTCGACAAGATGGGACTTGAGGTAGTCAGCTTCACCATTAAGAAAATTACGGATGACAAAGGATATATCGACAATATGGGGGTTCCGGAAATTGAGCGCATCCGGCGGGATGCCAGCATCGCCAAGGCGGAAGCGGAACGCGACATTCAGATCAAGCAAGCCGAGGCGGAGAAAGAATCCTCCATTGCCAAAGCTAATGCGCATCAGGCCACCATTGAAGCAGGAACTGCCGCCCGCGCCAAGGAATCTCAGTTTGAGAAGGAATTGAACATTAAGCAGGCGGACTTTAAGCTGGAGACTGAAGTGAAGAAAGCACAGGCGGATCTTGCATACGAATTACAGCAGAACAAAATCAAGCAGTCGCTGGTTACCGAGCAGGTCAAGATCACGCAGATGGAAGCGGAGGCGAACCGGACCGTCCGGGAAATCGAAGTTGAGCTGAGACAGAAGGAGCTGGAGGCAACGGTGATCAAGCCTGCTGAGGCGGAGAACCAGGCTACGATCATGAGAGCGGAAGCCGCCAAGCAGCGGCAGATTCTTGAGGCGGAAGCAGAGGCAGCCACCACGACCAAACGGGGGCTGGCAACAGCGGAAGCAGAGCTGGCGAAAGGGAGAGCCAACGCAGAAATTGTTCAACTGGCTGGAGCGGCGGAAGCAGGGGCACTGGAGAAGAAAGCCGAAGCGTACAAACAGTTTACGCAAGCCGCACTCACAGTGGAATTCTTAAAAGTTCTGCCAGAGCTGGCTGAAAAAATCGCTTCCCCGCTGGCCAAGGTCGATAAGATTACAGTGATTTCACAGGATGGAGCTTCATCCGGGGTGAATAAAATCACCGGTGATATCGCTAAAATCATGGCTCAGGTTCCTGAATTGACCCAGTCGCTTACCGGCATGAATTTTACAGAGGCGCTCAGCGGGCTGCTTGGCCGGAATAAAGAGCAGTAATTCTATAGCGTTATACCATACTATAATACTTCCTACTCGTAAAACAGCGGGGGTGTCCCACTTAGGGGACATCCCTTATTTTGCTGCTCCCGAGAGCGTTACCACTCCACAATGTACTATCTCTTCTATGACAGTTATACTAAAACTACTATGTGATTTAGGATGAATAATTGGTGAATAAAGGGAGGATACATGATGATTAGAGCCACACAAGACAATGAATATGTTGAATTGACGAGTCCCACTCAGCTCCCCAAAGCTTCAGGGTTTCTATGGAACGAGAAGATGATGATTCACGTCAATTGCCGCGGATATGCGGTCGCGCAGTTTATGCAGCCAGAGCCTGCCAAGTATTCCTATGCGCCGAATCTGGAAGCGAAGACCTTCATGCAGCCGGAGCAGCCCTACTATGCCCATCATCCCGGCCGGTTTCTCTATGTAAAGGATGAAGAGACGGGTGAGATTTTCTCGGCACCGTATGAGCCGGTTCGTGTTCTGCCGGACCAATACACTTTTGCTGTAGGGAAACACCATATTGTCTGGAAGCTTGAGCATCTTGGCATTGCTGTGGAAATGACGCTCAGCCTGCCCAAAGACGAGGCCATGGAGCTATGGCGGGTGAAGGTGAAGAATCTCTCGGACCGGAAGCGGAAGCTCAGTATCTATCCTTATTTTACGGTGGGCTACATGTCGTGGATGAATCAGTCGGCGGAGTATCATGAAGAGCTGCAGGGAATGGTCTGTTCTGCGATTACCCCATATCAGAAATATCAGGACTATGCGAAGATCAAGCAGCTGAAGGACAAAACCTTCCTCCTGGCCGATCAGCCGCCGCGCGCCTGGGAAGCCAGCCAGGAAGCTTTTGAAGGTGAGGGCGGGATTGGCATGCCATCGGCCGTTCAGCAGGAGGAGCTCTCCAAAGGGGATGCCCGTTATGAGATGCCGCTGTGTGTCCTGCAATACAGTCTGGAGCTTGCGCCTGGTGAAGATAAGCTCTACCGCTTTATTTTTGGTCCGGCCAAAACAGAAGAGGAGATCGCGCAGATCCGCCAGCAGTATTTCCTAAATGCAGCTTCCGGCGGTGAGGATGGATTTGCTGCGGCGGAGCGGGAATATGCGGGATATATACAGGAGGGCAAAGGCTGCATCGAGATTAAGACGCCTGATCCTGAACTGGACAACTTTGTGAATCACTGGCTGCCCCGGCAAATGTATTATCATGGCCAGACCAACCGCCTGACGACAGACCCGCAGACCCGGAACTATCTCCAGGACAATATGGGAATGAGCTATATCAAGCCACAGATGGCAAGAAATGCGTTTCTCACGGCGTTAAGCCAGCAAAATGCAAGCGGTGCCATGCCGGACGGAATCATTCTGCATGAAGCGGCTGAGCTGAAGTACATCAATCAGGTTCCGCATATGGATCATTGTGTCTGGCTGCCCATTTGTCTGAGCACCTATCTGGATGAAACGAATGATTACACCATTCTGGAGGAAGAGGTTGCTTTTGCGGGCGGGGAAGAGACGGCTACCGTATATGAACATATCAACCGGGCGATGTTCTGGCTGATGGAGGCAACGGATGAGCGCGGCTTGAACTATATCGACCAGGGCGACTGGTGTGATCCGATGAACATGGTGGGCTACAAAGGCAAAGGCGTCTCCGGCTGGCTGACCATGGCATCTGCTTATGCCTTCATGATCTGGGCGGATATCTGCGCTACAAGCGGACGGCCGGAGATGAGCAGGAAGCTTGCTGCGGCAGCGGATGAGGCGAATGTGGTCATTAATCAATATCTGTGGGACGGCAACTGGTATGCCCGGGGAATCACCGATGATAACGTGGTATTCGGCATCAGTAAGGATACGGAGGGGCGTATTTTCATTAACCCTCAGGGTTGGGCTCTGCTGTGCGGGGCTGCGGATGCCTCGAAGCAGGAGAAGCTGATGCGTGCGGTCAAGGAGCAGCTGGAAACCCCTTATGGTCTGGAAAAGCTGTCGCCATCCTACACCGCCATGCGTGAGGATGTGGGCAGAGTCACGCAGAAGCATCCGGGAACCGCCGAGAACGGGGCGGTGTATAACCATGCAGCAGCCTTTTATATCTATGCGCTTTACGCCGTGGGTGAACCGGATGATGCCTTCCGCCTGCTTCGCAAAATGATCCCCGGACCAGACCCTCAGGATCTGATCCGACGCGGCCAATTGCCTGTGTTCATCCCCAACTATTATCGGGGGGCTTACCGACAGTTTCCGCGTACCGCCGGACGTTCCAGCCATTTGTTCAATACAGGGACGGTGCCATGGGTATACCGCTGCCTGATTGACGGTCTGTTTGGGGTACAGGGGAATGAGGAGGGAATCCGCATCCATCCTCAGCTTCCTGCACACTGGGAAGAGGCGTCGGTCAAACGGAGCTTTAGAGGGGCCGATCTGCATGTTGCGATGAAACGGGAGGCGGGTGTGACTGCTGTAGAAGTGTATGTAAACGGCAGCCGCATCGAAGATGGCATAATCAAGAATGTGGAAGCTGGCAGGGTATACGACGTTTTGGTGAAGCTGCCACCTCAATAAACCGATATAATAGGGAGCCACAGAAAAACTCCATGAAGGGAATTACCTAAGCTTGAGAACGACCATTACAGCTTTCTTTTCCAGAGCCATACCCTTGTTTCTCATTGCGGCAGCCTACTTTTTGTCTACCCGTACGAATGCCATGTCTGATTCACAGCTGGCGGCGGCGAGTCTTTCTCCGTATGTTATTTTTGGCGTGGGGGCCATATTATCCTGGAAGTTTAACCGTAGCCGGGAATTCTACATTCTGATTATTCTGGCGGTTTGCCTGGCCTCCACAACCTATTTACCGGAAATTCCGGGTATGGCAATGCGGAAGGAGGATATCTATTCTATTATCTGTCTGGTGATTCCATTGAACATTGCGTTGTTTTCGTTTTTTAAAGAGCGGGGCATCATCAGTTTATGGGGCAGCCTTCGGATCGCTCTGATCTTGGCAGAGTGCCTGTTTCTGTTCTGGCAGATGAAATCAGGGGACAGCAAATGGCTTAATCTATTGAATACAGATGTTGTACCTGTAAATCTTCACGACGTCACTCCCATACCGCAGCTGTCTGTTATTGCATTTGTCGTCACTTTAGCTATTCTGCTAGTCAGGTTAATCGTATACCGGTCCTCATCACAGGAAATTTCATTCATCAGTGTCCTGCTAGCCATGTTTTACGTGCTGGATCAGAGCAGCAGTCCGCTGCTGTATTCGATATTTTTTGCCGTTTCAGGGGTGGTTCTTATTCTTTCGATCATTCAGGATTCGTATTCGATGGCTTTTTCCGATGAGCTTACCGGATTGCCTTCGCGGCGGGCGCTCAAGCAGGACATGATGAAGCTGGGCTTTAACTATACCATTGCGATGCTGGATATTGATTTCTTCAAAAAATTCAATGACACCTATGGACATGATACCGGAGATGAAGTGCTAAAGCTGGTGGCATCCACCTTACAGGACGTTACCGGCGGCGGGAGAGCCTTCCGCTATGGCGGGGAGGAATTCACGATTCTTTTTCCGGGGAAAAACATCAATGATGTGCTCCCCCATCTCGAAGAGCTGCGGGACAAGATATCCAAGCGGGCCTTCACCCTGCGCGCCAAAGGCAGATCCAAAAGCAAATCCAAAAAAAGATCTGCCAGCACAAAAGCCACTAAGCAAATCTACATAACTGTAAGCATCGGGGTTTCTCAGAAGAACGAGAAGTACAAAACCACGGAAAGCGTAATGAAATCAGCGGACACCGCCCTATACCGCGCGAAGAAAAAAGGCAGGAATTGTGTGAGTAAATAGAGGGGGGCAATTACGTCTGGAGTGGCTGGCGGACATCGACGCAAAATTTGGTATAAATATACGATAGAGCCAAATCGGGCTACATTATTTAAGAAAGCGAACAGCGGATAGGCGGATAGCCTCTCTTCGGCGGTTCGCTTTTTTTATCTATGAAAATATGTATATTCATAAATGAAAACATCACATAACGTTTACATTAATAATTTAATAGTTCGTGATAGAAACCTACATC
>NZ_LVWH01000179.1:0-57001 GCF_001909045.1 Paenibacillus sp. P3E
TCAAAAAAAATTAAATTTTTAAAAAGTGGTGATGAAATTTCGCTGGATTTTGGATAGAAACCACCTGACAAACTTTCCATAAGTGATGGATTAATTAATTCGAATGGAGATTATTTATATACTCCTAAAGAAATAGTCGAGGTTCCATACGTCAAAAAGAAAGGAATTTATAGCTTTAAATTAGAAACACACATTGCATCTCGATTGAGTTCCTACTATAAGAAAGATAAAACTGTATTTAGAGGTTTTATAATAGATGCATTCTGGGGGAATGGTGAATATAAATACGCATTTGTTATCGAATCAAACGCGCTCTAAGAAGGCTGTTTTATTACGTGAAATTTAGGAAGGGCAAGGGGGAGAAGTAATCCGGTGATGCAAAATCCTTGTTTTTCTTGGATTTTGAGAATACCACTGCAATCTGAGCTCTCAATGTCAATTGTGCCAATACCCTATCAAACCATATCTATCATACGGTATAGCGAAGAATAATCAGCTATTAACTGAGGGAGGTGGGAAACATAAGAAATTAGAGTTTAGCTATAGAGATAATTAACATTCTTGTCATGCTGTAATAACAAATCACGAAAAACTAACAATTTGAGAGGGGATTCAAATGAAAATTAAAGAAAAATCTATTTCTTTCCTTTCTGTAATTCTATCTGTTTTAGTTTGTGTTAGTTTGTTTTCAATTCCTGCCTATGCCAACGAGACCAATGAATTACATACAGCAGCAATAGGTTATGATTATCCTATAAAACCTGGAACAAGTTCATGGAATGAATTAACTGATCACACAAAAATGATAGAGGTATCTCAAATTCCCGATGATACTCTGAAGAAATTAACAACAAACGAGTTAATAGAAACAGTGTTGAACTATCCGCTTTTAATGGATATTTATGCGTATGATACTCTTCAACAAGGTATTGATGCGGTATCGAAAACGTTTAACGGAATTCAAGAGTTATACCAAAGAGAGGATGCACCTAATAAACTTATTGAAAAGTATCAACAAATGCCTGTAGCAAATGATGCGAAAACAGTTACTTCAAAACAAATATTTGATTTATCTAATATGGAAATAATTTTAAGACAAGATGAAATACAAAAAAAACTCAACACATCTGAGACTGAAAAGTTAGAAAAAGAAGTGGAGAATAAATATTTCCAAAAACAATCCCAAAAGAATATTTATGGATTGACTGCAGCAAGTTCCTATTCGGTAATGGCAGAAAAACAAGGAATAAGCGAAGGTACAATGTCAAGTTATACTGTGTATACACCAAAAGGTACGGCAGTACAGGTTGATAAGAGTGCTGAGCAATTGTCTTCTGCTGAAAAAAAAGCGGCTAATAATTATGTAGCAACTAATTATTCAAGCGCTACCCTATTAAGCTCTGCTACATCAATTTATAACTGCCACTCCTACGCATGGTATAGCCAATCGACAAGTAATCCATATTGGATGAATTATCCAAATTCTTATATGACTGATGGGAGCTATGATCAAAGTTCTTCTCCATCCGTGGGAGGCAAAGTCTATTATAGTACAGCTGGAAATGAACATTCAGGTGTAGTAACCAGTTTAGGAAGAAAAACTGGATATTATGTGACTTCTAAATGGGGGCAATTGGGACTTGTTCAACATTACTATACCACATGTCCTTATTATGTAAGTGATAGTGCCCTAAGATATTATTATAGATAATATGAATTTTAATTTGGCGTGTGCAAACCATGGGGGTTGCAAAGTGTGGTAGCTCTAAGGGTCAATTCTATGGATGTAGAAGTTTTCCAGGTTCTTTGAATTCTCTGGATTTTAGGTATGATTTTCTAAAAAACAGGCTATGGTATGCGACGGAAGTCGCATACCATAGCCTGTTCTATTAAAAAAGTATTTCTTTCCCGGTGATAACAATTAGATATATTTATAATTCAAAATCAGGAATTTTCTTTAAATGCGGCATTAACAACTCCACTGCAAATTGATTGGCTTCCCGTTCAATCCGATCCACAGAATAAGAGTGAGTCTTCGGAGAAAAGGAGTGTTCACGTTCGGATGTAAAATGACATGCCCTAATTCATGAGCACAAGTGAAACGTTGATCCTGCTGAGAGGCAGTGTTATTGATATGTATCATCTGTAATCGACGACTGGAATTGTAGTAGCCTAACATGTCACCCAACAATTCAAAGAGCCCTGCACAATTTGAAGACTTAAGGTCTGCAAAAAGCGCCGCCAAGCAAAAGAAGCTTGATTCTAAAAACGATAGATGACATCTTTACCGGGAAGATCCGCTTAACGGGTGTCCACTTTTTATTCTATTGAGCATTTTGCAATAATCCAAGCCCTTGTTACACAAAGGAATTTTGGATATAAAAAAGGACTTCACCCCAACTTGGAGAAGTTTTTTGGTGACCAAACCAAAACACTCAAGAGGAGGAAGCCCCTTTTGTATATTCTCCAAGAAAGTCTATTTTCCTTTGAAGAGCTTCAAAAAATCGAATCCAAAGAACGACTGCCCATCTTTTTCAGTGCATTGGACTTACGACCTTACGCCAAAGAATTGAGAAATCCTTCACCCCGAGGAGCCCATGTGAACGATGGAGATGAAGGGCCTGCGCTCATGACGCTTGCCGCTGCGAGATCTAAAGCGAAATTCTTCATGCTGGATGCGGGCTATGACCAAATGAAAAACTACGAGGCGGCCCGGAACGTCAAGGCCCAAGCCATCATTCCGCTGAATCCGCGGAATGAGAAGGAACCGCCAGCAGGAATGACCCGCAAAGGCACGCCCTGTTGTTCAATGGGATTTCCCATGACGTATTGGGGACAGGAAAAGGTACATTTAAAATTCCGTTGTCCACATGCGACAGGTCAAGTGGATTGTCCTTTGGGCATGGCTGCTTGTTCGTCCTCCAATTATGGCATGGTGGTTAAAGTCAACAGTCAAACGGATCTCCGGCGTTATGCTCTGCCGCATCGGGAAAGCCGAGGCTGGAAGGAACTTTACAATAAACGAACCAGAGTGGAACGATGTAATTCTCGAATGAAGACCTATTTAACCGCAGACCAACTCCATGTTTGGGGGATTCAAAAAGTCACTACCCACCAATATTTAAATGCGATTGTGTTACTTGCCTCTGCTCTGGCCATCGCGAGGCAACAAGTACAGAACGCCGCTTAAAAATTTCAGATTCATTGAAATTCTGTCCGTCTGCCCATTTGCAACCCAAAACTCAAAAATGGAGCTTTGGATGTTGGCCTGACTATGACTTTGTATCGAAAATTGAATTATGCAAAATGCTCTATTTGCAAAACTGATCCACGATCAATAGCTGCGTCGGTAATATTTATTTATTAGATGGTTAATTTGATTTTCATTAAATCCGTTATGGATTGAAGCTGATTAAAGCACAATCCACACACAACAGCCCCTTCCGCATACCTGTGGAGGGGCTGTTGTTGTGTCGAAGAACATCTTCTATTCCTCAACCTTCTTTACCGAACTCGGCGTGTTCTTGTTCTTATACACCCACATTGCATATTCCAGCGGGCGCATCAGCGCTTTGCGGTAGGTGCCGCTGTCGCCGGAGCGGGCGAAGACCTCGCGGGCGGGCTTGGGGTTAACCTCCAGCACGTAGATGTGTCCCTCGCGGTCAATGGCGAGGTCCAGCGCCAGCTCGCACAAGGCACCGAAGCTCTCCTCCAGAAAGGCTGCGGCATCGAGGCCCAGCTTCTCTGCGGTCTTCATGGTTTTGCCGGCCTTTTCTTCGCTGCCGAGCCATTGCTTCAGCAGGATCTCAGCGCGGATGGCATGGCCGCCGCCGTGCAGGTTCGAGGTGACGCTGCGGGCGGCGCCCACGCGGCCGGCCATGCCGGTCAGCTCCCATACGCCCTGGCCATTCTTTTGCACAAGCATGCGGTAATCGTGGTAGCGTCCGCTCGGTAGGCGCAGCGGGATACCCTGCTGCACCAGGAAGCGTCCGCCGAGACACCACTGGCGCACAATGGAATCCAGGCGGCTCAGCGACACCTTCCGGGGCGCGATGATCTCCCGGCTCTGGCGGCGTCCCTGGATATCGTAGAGGGATTTACCTTGGCCCTGCCGTTCAATCCGCAGGATGCCGCGTCCACCCGTGCCGTTAATGGGCTTGACATAGACCACCGGACTGGATTTCAGCATCCGGTGAAGGTCAGCGGAGGACTGATACAGCAACGTTTCCGGCATGTGCTGCCGGAAGCGGCTCCGCTGGGAGAACGTCTGGTGGACGGTCCATTTATTGCGCAGCGGCCGGTTCAGGAAGGTCAGGTGATTGTACCGCGCGCGGAAGCGCAGCAGCTGCTGGAACCGCTCACTGCGCTGAATCCGGCAGCGGTCATAGATCATATGCGGAAGGGAGCGCCATTTGCGCGACCATGTTCCGCTTTTCACATCGTAGACGAGAGCATTAATCTGATCTTTGCTGGCATGAACATCGGCGGGGGTGAAAACAAAGACATCCAGGCCAATCCGGCTGCCTTCAATAATCATCCTCCGGTATACGCTTTTCTCTTCAAGCTGCCTCGCTTCGTTCAAATAGAGCGTAAGGATGCCTAAGACGGGTTCTGGCACAGGAGTTCACCTTCTTGTGGAAGAGTTATGGACGGGCTGCCTGGGAGAAACGGCGAACGGAGCAGTAGTGTGGGTTTGCCGGTAGGGCCATCGTTTAGAGCCACCGCTACAAGCCCAGTATTGAAGCACATCTTCAAGCTTGCTGTATTGTCGCAGGCTACTGTGCATTCCAGACTGCCCAGGCGTTCGAGCTGTGCGGACAGCAACGCCGTTCCGGTATGACGGTTCCGGTACAAGGGATGGACGGCAACAAGGCTGGCATCCTTGCCGAAGCCGGACACGAAGCTGACGCCGGCAAGCTGTCGTCCGTTCTGGCCGCGTACCGTGGCAACCAGCAGAGACACACCAGGCTGTGACAGCTGCTCCGGTGTGAGCCGGGCCAGCACTCTGCAACCGCGAAGTGTGATTCGCCGCTCACCGTGCTCCCTCAAGAACTCCAGCAAACCCGCCAGCCTGATTTTCCACCGCACCGGATCAGTGTCATAAATGGAGGATATCTGCATGGTGTGTCACTTCCTTTACTGGATTTCTTAGGCTACTTGCTCTGACGGGACAGATGCTGTCCGTAGTGAAAGATCCGTTCGAGCGACAGCTTCCGGATCGCGGGCTCATCGAATTTCATCGGACGGGAGTTGGCCTCGAAGAACCACAGTCCGCCTTCCTCATCCACACCCAAATCCATGGACATCTCTCCAAGCCGGGTTTCCGATGCCCGTTCAATTTGCCGGGCGATCAGCAGTGCGGTCGTAGGGACATTCTTCAGAATAGCTGCCGTCCGCTCGGTACCGAAGGTGCCTTCCAGCATGGTGGCAGGCTCCTCAATGCTGCCCCCGCGCGGAACATGGGTCGTAATGCTCCGGGCCCCCGCCAGCCGTGCACCGATTCCGGTTACCGCCCAGGCCCCTTTGCCGTTCTTTTGAAGAAGCACACGCAGATCAAAAGGGCGGCCGCGGTGTGCAGCAAGCGCAATCGCCTGCTGTACAATGTAGCGTGAGCCTCCCCGTTCCCGTCCGATCCGTGCCCAGAGACGTTCAATGGAGGCTGCTTTATAGGTCACATTTTTTTTGCCGCTCTGAATTTGCAGGCGGAAAGGGAGGCTGGTGTCCAGGCGGTACTTCAGACGCATGATCCCTTTGCCCGCTTTTCCGTTCTCTGGTTTGAGATAGAGGCTGTCATGGTTCTTCAGCATCGCAACCAGCGTATTTGCACTGCGCAGTCGTCTTGTTTTGGGCACATGCTTAGAGGTGGCACGTGATTCCTTCAACCATTCAAACAAATTCCACTTATTAAAAAAACTAGGATTGTAAAGGTGGATTTCAGGATGCTCCAGACATTCTGCTATTTTGCGGGCGACAGGTGCTTTTTCCTCGTCTTCACGGTTGGGTATCCGGTTATATATGACCTGCGGCAGCGGCATGGGAGTACTGTACCAGATCTTGCCGCTGGGGGAGGGGACGTAGCCGTTCACCATCCGCTCATCCAGTTTCAGATCGCGGACGGTGACGACATACACCCAATATCCCATTTCCTTGCCGGTACGGATAATATCACGGAAGTTCTCGCGGTTGCCGCGGAACTGCCGCAGCCGGTCGCTGGTTGTCAGAATGGCAATCACAGGTTTGCCGGGGTCGGGAATTCGGCTGTTCACAATTCATCCCTCCTGCGGAATTTGCTGAGGTACAGACAATGCTCCAGAATATGCTCGACGGAAGCTTTGCCCTCAGCGCGCAGGGAAGGATGGCGGAAGATTGAGCGTCCCGGCTTGGCGTTTGCCTCAAACATCCAGATGTCCTCATCCTGGTCAATGCCAAGGTCAAAACCGATTTCACCGAGCAGATGCCTATGCTGTATCTCCAGAGATTCGGCAAGCTTGACAGCCGTTGTTTTGGCCCGCTGCAGTACTTCGTCGGCTCTATCCCCGAAGACTCGCCCCAGAGCCTGCTGCGGAGTGAGCAGTGCGCCGCCGTTCTTAAGATGGGTGGTGACACTGCCCCGACCGGCTTTTTTGGCACCGATCCCGACGACAACCCACTGATTGCTGCCGTTCTTGTGCATGTGAAAACGGAAGTCGATCGGGCAGCTGTCAATTTCAATCAGCCGGATGCCCTGCTGCACTACATAGCTTTGCAGACTTTGGCCGTGCCGGCCCCGCAGCATCCGCATCAGGCTGTCGAAGCTGGCGAAGCGCAGAAGCACATTTTTGCCATTCTTCCGGTAGCGGGCGAAGTAGCCCTTCTTCGGCAGGTAGGTCAGCCGGTAGATCCCGTGCCCCAGGCTGCCCGCCGAAGGTTTGTAATATACGAAATGATGGCGGTCGAGCATATCCCGCATTTGCTCGGGGCTTGGGTTGCTGTGTGTTTCAGGCACGAAGCGACTCGCCGCGCTGTCATTCTCAAGCAGCCGGTAAACATCCGATTTATTGAAAAAACTCCAATTGAAATAAGGAATCTTCTTCCGTCCAAAACGTTCACGTAGCTGGTTGATGTAGGGAGAAGTCTCAGCTCTCCGGCTGGGGAGCCGGTTGTAGACGACATCCGGAAGCGGGACCAGCTTGCGTTCGAATTTACCGCTGGCGTTCAGGAAATAGCCATTGACCTGCTCCTGCTGCCAGTCAATGTCCCGCGGCATAAACGCGAAGATATAGCATTTGTTGCTTCCTTCCCGCAGCAGCTGTTTAATGAAGCCGGTACGGGAGCCAAAAGGCTGTGTCGAAGAAGACTGACCGTCGGACAACACGCCGACAAGCGGACCGAGCTGAACTTCATCATTCTGCAAATTTCGCAGATAGACGCCGCCGGAATTTGGAATTTTGATAGCACTCTTCACACCCGAGGCGAGAAAAAGATGTTTACCGGCACGTTTGATCGGCTTAATCATCGCCGGGATCGCATCTTTGCCCAGCCGCAGGCGGATATTTTTCTTACCGGTCAGTTTTAGGCTTCTCATCAGTTCACCCGAGACGTAGACTACTCTTTGGGGCTGCTTGGTAAAATGAACATTGCAAAAAGTGAGACCCATTTATGAATCCTCCTTAGGAACCATTGATTTCATTCTCCCGTTAATAACGGAGCGGTCCAGCGGCGAACACCCGGGTGTTCGCCGCTGAAGTAAGCAGCAGATGCCTGGTATAGCGCAGCGGGTTCTCGGCGGCGAGCCTAGCAGCCCGGCGGTCGCCCGTCAGCCGGAACACCGTGCGCCCTGGTTTGGAATTGACTTCAAGCAGATAGATTCTGCCGGCGGGATCCAGGCCGAAGTCGAGACCCAGCTCACCGAGTCTGCCGCAGGCCTCCTCCAGCAAGGGAGGCAGAAGAGCTGCTGCCGCGGCCAGCTCCTGCAGCAGTTCTTCTCCGGATTTACCGTATTCTGCAAGCAGGAACGGCAGCGGAGCGACAGCTGTCCCACCGCCATGCAGATTCGAAGTAAGTGAATCTGGTCTGCCCAGCCGAACAGCCATGCCGGTCAGCATCCAGGCGCCATGGCCGTTCTTTTGCATAAGCACACGCACATCGAACGGCTGGCCGCAACTGTCTGTCAGCTGCAGATAAGGCTGTATAATATAGCGGCGCGAGCCGGTGAAATCCTGGACCCAGCCCAGACCTTCATCCAGCGAGCCGAACACATGTTGAAAAGGAAGGTTCACCCCATCCCGTCCGCGAAGGCTAATGCCTCCGCCTTTGCTTCGGGGCAACCTTACAGCATGAAGCGTGCGTTTGCCGTGCGAGCCGGCCCGTGGCTTCAGGAACACGCCTTGTTCTCTTTCCGCAAGCATGGTTCCGAGCTCCCCGGTATCCTTGTAGAGCCGGGTTTCGGGCAGAAGCCCGGCAGCCCTTCGGCTGCGCCGGAGTATTTCGTAGACACCCCATTTATCCGGAATTCCGCGCGACCAGGGGAGGGAGCGTGAAAGGGCGGCCAAGGCGGAGGAAGCTGCTCTTTTTTCCTGCGGACTTGTGATCAGGCAACGATTGTACAGGACATCCGGGGCAGAGGTACATGCAGACTTCCATTGCCCATCCTCCCAGGTATATCCGCTGACGGTTCGGCCGTCGCTGGCTACGCCATACGGGTGGAACACAATGACCTGGAGATCATACAGCGGGGCCGCCCGGCAAAGCCTTGTGCAGAACTCCGGTTCTGCGATAGGGGGATTCCCATGGCTTCGCCCTGTCATAATGCCCAGGAACCCCAATGCTGTCTCCGACATGATGTCCTCCTTATAACCCGGCCAGATAGCGGCAATATAGAATCATTTGCTTCACAGAAGGCCGGATCTTCTGATCGTTCAGCGGGGTATTGTCGTTCTTGGAAGGCTTGGAATTGACCTCCAAAAGCCAAATTCTCCCGGATTGGTCCAGAGCGAGGTCGATACCCAGCTCTCCGAAATGCGCGGGAATGTATGTTTCTACACCTCTGGCGATAGCCAGAGCCGCCCGGGGCAGCTGGACCTGCGAGCTCTCTTTTACGCCAGAAGGCAGATTGCTCTTGGTGATCGCTTCCCGTACAGTGCTAAGCGTCCCGCCACGGGCCAGATTGGAGACGAAATGATTGCTGCCAGCCGTACGGGCGACAATGGAGGTAACGCCCCATTTGCCGGTACCGTTCTTTTGCACAAGGGCGCGGAAATCGACAGGCCGCCGCCCCAGCTCCATCAGGTTCAGACCCTGCTGAATCTGATAACGCGTGGTCTTCATCTTGGGAGCGAAGGACTGGAACAGCTTGGTCAGGCTGGGATAACTTTGTTTGCGGGTACCCAGCGGGGTAGTGGATAACAGCTGGTAACCACCGCCCTCTTCCTTGGAAATGCGCAGAATCCCTTTGCCGAGACTGCCGCGAACTGGTTTGAGGAACACACTGTTATAGGTACCGCACATTTTCTTTAACACCGCAAAACCTTTCAGGGCATGGGATTCCGGTAAATATCTCTGCAGCGTGGCATCTTGCGCCAGCGCTTCAAACACCTCTGTCTTGTCAAGAAATTTTTCATTGAAAAAATGTGTACCATAGCGGGATTTTACATCGGCCAGAAAATGCTGTACGCTAGGTTTGTTCTCTACCTTTCGCGTCGTAAGCCGATTGTTGATCACATCGGCAACAGGAAGACTCAGCTTCCGCCAGCCCTCATCATATACCCAGCCCTGAATGGAAGAGCTGCGCGATTCCAGTGCTTCAGGGGTGAAGAAATAGACATAGGCGCCTTGCGCATGGCAGGCATTGGTAAGCTCCCGGCAGAACATGGTGATCGGGCCGAACAAACGGTCAGGATGATCCGGGTAGTCACGGCTCACCAGTACACCGATCATCGGCCCGAGGCGCAAGGTGCGGCTTCCCGAGCTGTAGGAGACATTGAGCGTAAGCCGCTGTCTGAGCCCGAGCCGGCGGGCCAGTGCTTCACTGACACGCAGACTGTCGGTTTTGGGAACCGGAATGACGGTAACCTCCTGCCGCAATGACCCGAAGGTGAGCTGGATGGAACCATGCGCCGGTATTTTGAGCCTCTTCATGGATTTGTCGCCAAGCATTACAGCGTTTTCCTGCAGGATGCCCGAGTGGACCGTTTGGACCGGGATCTTGAACTTAGACATCGTGGATCTCCTTCCGGTAGGCAGCATGATGCCGGCTATTGAATCTTTAGGGTTACATATCATTCATCATATGGAGACATCTGACCCTTGGTGATTGACCTATTCTTTATACTCACAAAACTTTAGGAGGAACTAATATGAACGTAATCGACAAGGCGCATGAATTGGCGCGTGCCATTAAAGACAGCAGCGAGGTCGCAGATATCGCAAGCGCAATGAAGGTGATTGAAGCGGATCAGGAGAGCAAGCGTATGCTCGATAACTTCCGCCAGAACCAGATTGAGCTGCAGCAGCGGATGATGAGCGGAGAAATGCCTCCACAGGAGGAAATGGAGAAGATGGAGAAGCTGTTCGAGGTGCTGAACCTGAATCTGGGCATCCGCAGATTGTTCGATGCGGAACGACGCCTCAGCGTGGTTATTGAGGATGTGAACAAAATCATTACAGACAGCCTGTCGCAAATGTACGGCGGGGCACAGTAATCTCTCAGCCTGCACCATCATGAAAAAACGGGGGTCGTCCTTCAGCCTATGCGGCTGGAGGACGACCCCCGTTTTGTAGTTTCAACCTAATTTCAGCAGCTGTAGGCTAATCCTGCTTCCCCTCCACCGCGCACAACAGAATCCCGGCAGCCAGAGCGAGACGGCGGTCAAGCAGGCCTTTGCGGTCCTCGGAGAAGTCGGCGATAATTTTGGTGACAAAGGGATTGAAGTTTTGCCGGAAAGCAGGGATGGTAACGTCCCTGAGCTCAATGTTATATTTTTGCGGAATCAGTGTAATGAAACGCCGCAGCAGCGCCATGAGAGCGCTGTCTTCCTTGATCAATCCCATTTCGGAATCGTGGCTGTCCAGCAGAATCCATTCATCCTTCACAATCGATTTGAGCCCTTTGCGGCGCAGTGCGCCGAGATGTTCGCCAGTCTCCGAGTCATGCACATCATAGGTGGCGCTGAAATCAATGACATTGCGCGCCTTGATGCGCAGCAGTTCCGTTGTCATACTCTCATCGTTGTAGATGGCAATATCTTCTTTCAGCTTGAAAGCCTTCATTTGCGAATACAGCACAAGCTCCTCTGAACTGTTGTAGATATGCAGTTTGGCTCCCATGATGGAGAATACCTTTTTACGGATTATGTACTCGGAATAGTTAAATGCATTGTTCAATGGAAATCCCTCCCTGGAATGCATCCATCATCTCATAACACAGCGGTCCTTGCTATAAGCAAAACTTCAACTTCATATGTTTTTTCATAACTTGTCTCATAATTCAGTTAGCGGGTTCATAGAGTAGAGATATAGATTCAATTGAACAACTCTTGGGAGAAAAGGAGCGGTCTTCATGAAAAAAAGAAACAAATTCAAGCATGTCATCTACATGCTGGCGGCACTGGCCATGCTGCTCTACGCGCTGCCGCAGCTGTCTTTTCACAACGGCCCCGGCTGGGTGCTTGGTTTCGGTGTCGTCTGGTGTATTTTTGCCTTTCTGGTCATTGCTTCACATCTGCATTTCATTATCGGCGTGGATGAAGAGAAGCACAAACGGCTGGAGGCTGTCCGCAAGCATAAGCTGGAGCAGTGGCAGAGCAAGTGGAAGGATGAACCGGCCAGAGTGTCGCAAAGATCTTGAGTATCGGCATAGCAGATATGTTCATCCTCTGAGTCCGCTATAGCAGCGGGATCGGGGGATTTTTCATATGGTCCCCCAGCGAACATCAGGTTTTCCACTGGACAATCCATGCCATCTAAATGCCCGGACAAGCGGTTGTGCTCCTGTGTTCCAAACGTGTATAATGGGTACAGAATAGTACAGATCGGAGCATGGGGGTGTAACAGTTGGAAGGTCAAGTCGATAACATAACCAAACATGAACAACTGCTGCAACACATCGAAAGCCTGAAGGTAGGGACCAAAATTTCCGTCCGCAAGCTGGCAAAGGAAATGGGTGTCAGTGAAGGTACGGCATACCGTGCAGTAAAGGAAGCCGAGAACCTCGGCATCGTCATTACCAAGGAGCGGATCGGCACCGTCCGGGTGGAAAAGAAACCCCGCAACATCTCCGACCAGCTGACCTTCGGGGATGTGGTTGATATCGTAGAAGGCCATGTGCTGGGCGGAGCGGATGGACTGAACAAACATCTGCATAAATATGTTATTGGTGCCATGAAGGTGGATGCGATGATCCGCTATATTGATGCGGACAGCCTGCTGATCGTCGGGAACCGTGAGGATGTGCACTCGCTTGCACTAGAGCAGGGAGCAGGGGTGCTGGTGACCGGGGGCTTCGGGACAAGCCGTGAAGTCAAGGCACAGGCCGATGAATTGGATCTGCCTGTGATTTCCTCGCGGCATGATACGTTTACAGTGGCATCGATGATTAACCGGGCGATTTTTGACCGGCTGATCAAGAAGAAAATTATGCTGGTTGAAGATATCGTAGATAACAAGCCCCGCCTGAACACACTCAAAATTTCCAGTACGGTCGGCGAGCTCCGTCAGCTGTCCTTAGACAGCGGGGAACAGCGCTTCCCGGTAACGGATGAGTGGAACCGGGTCATTGGGATCGTGGGCCGCCGCGATGTAGAGGAGCATGCCGAGGGGTTGAGTATTGAGAAAGCCATGATCCGCAGCCCGATTACTGCCGGGCTTCAGACCTCGCTGGCATCGGCGGCTCAGATTATGATGTGGGAGGGTATTGACTTCCTGCCGATTGTTGACCGCAACCGCAAGCTGGTCGGCTCACTGACCCGCAGAGAGGTGCTGCAGAGCCTGCGGGACGTCAGCAACCAGCCTCAGCTCGGAGAAACCTTCGATCATCTGATCTGGAACGGCTTTGCCGATGAGCGGGACGAAGAGGGGAAGCTGTTTTTCCATGGCTTTATTACCCCGCAGATGGCAACGGACCTGGGGACTATCTCCGAAGGCGTATTGTCAACATTGATGACGCTCTCCGCCTTCAAGGCGGCCAAGGATATCACAGGCAATGATTATGTGCTCGATAACATGTCTACCTACTTTATCCGTCCGGTTCAAATCGAGCACTCGATTATGGTGATGCCGAAGCTGCTGGAAATTAGCCGCCGGTCCTGCAAAATGGAAATCGAAATCAGCCACTTGGAAACTCTTGTCGCCAAAGCGGTGCTGCTACTGCAGTCGATAGATCATGGCTAATGGCCGCGGTTTTCCGTTAAGCAGACAAGCGAGTGCTAATCAATTGCCGGCTGCGACTAGATTCAACTATGGACTCTTTTTAAACGTCAGTCCTGCTATACTTGTCAAAAAGACTATCCCGTGCGCAGGCCGGAGATAGTCTTTTTGCGATACCACCCATTACAAATATACGATACAACCGTTGTCCTCCAGCCTTCGCAGCCAGCCCGGAACGGTCAACTCCTGATTCCAGCGCAGGTCCAAGCGTTCCAGCCCCTTGATTTCCAGTAAAGATTCGGGGATTTCCATCAGATGATTACTTCTCAGATCCAGCTCCAATAGATTCGTCAATCGTCCGATTCTCTCAGGGAGCACGGAAAGCCGGTTATTCCGCAGATTCAGCCTCCGCAGCCTGGTACATTCGGTTAAAGATTCCGGCACATGAAGCAACTGATTATCTTCAGCATCCATTACCCGGAGAAGCGTCAGTCCGCCAAATATCTCCGGGAGTCCGGAGAGACGGTTTTTTTTGAGATGCAGTTCCCTAAGGTTAACGAGTTTTCCGCAAGCTTCGGGTAAGGCAGTTAAATGATTGTTCATAACCCGCAGTTCGACCATTCTGGTAAGACCGCCAAGCTCAGCAGGTAATTCCGTAAGTGAATTATCGCTAAGGTTCAAATATTTCAGCTTTTCCAGTTGTCCTATTTCAGGAGGGACGGTGCGGAGACGATTGTTATGAAGATAGAGGTAATCCTCCAGCTGTGCCAGCTTTCCAATTTCTGCCGGGACCGTTTCGATTTGGTTATGACCGAAATCCATCATTTTGACCTTGCAGAGGGTTTGGATTTCAGGTGGAATGCTCAGCAGCCTATTGACTGATAGATTTAAGATTTCCAGATTGTGCATCAGGAATACCTCATCGGGAATGCTGCTGAACATATTGTCATAGAGATTCAAGTCGGTTACTTCACTTAAGGGCTGATCCAGATCCGGCATTGCTGCCAGCCTGCTGTGGGATCCATCGATTTTCACAGTGTTACCTCCTGAGTATCTTCTTCATTTTTCAAGCTTTGTAGAATCCATAGCTTCGCAGCCCGGAAAAAATGTTGAATGCCCCAATCAGTAGAAACACTGCCTCGATAATCACATTGACCGTGGAGCCGCGGAACACAAACATACAGATCAGGGAGAGCGACACCAGCATGGCGCCAAGCAGAATGTTCATGATAGAGCGTTTGACTCCTTTTTCCAGCGGGTCCTGTGCTCTGCGGGAATAGAAGCTGTAGACGGCGGCACCAATCAAACAGACCATCATCAGGATGAACAGCACATATTTGATGAACAGAATCATGGACAGGCAGCTCCTTTGTAGCCGGATGGTAAAAGCCGTGTTTTGCCAACTATTGTACCATGATTGTCCTCAGCTGCGTCTATAGGGACCGATTTCAACCCAGATTTGCAGTACGCCTTCCATGACGAGCATCGTGCGGATGCGGACAGCGTATTCCTTCTCGCGCACAATGTAGATTTTGCCGTCCAAAAGAAGCCGGGCCAGCTTGCCGTCAGTGTCAATATCGAACATGCTGCGCCCGCGCATCGGCTCAAGGTCTGTACTCATTTTGCGGATAATTTCCTTCATGGTGACGGGATCGAGGGGTGCAGTGCCTTCTTTCCCTGTGCTTTCCTCCGTGCGCAATTTGATTTCCCGGATCACAGTAGAGGTGTTGTTGTATTTCTTGAGTGTCTGGATATCCTTGCGGTACTGCTCGATCTGCACGCGGAGAGCCTGGTTATTCAGCCAGAGCACATTATAGCCCATATGAAAAATGGCGTTATACATGACGCTTCCCACAACCATTCCCAGCACAAAGACGGCGGAAATCTGCGAAAAGCGGCGGTAGCGCTGGAAGGGAGGAACCCTCATATCCTGCTCACCCCTTGCCGCACACCCATTTGACCAGCTCGCTGCCCATATGAGCGCCTAGAAAGGCGAAGACTAAATAAAGAACTTGCTTGATGGCTGGTGAGAGATTGCCGCCCAGCATGTTGCTCTCAATGACCCGCATCGGGTCGATAGTTCCGCCGACGGCGGCGGCAAGTGCCCAGATCTTAATCCGGTCGGCCACGTCCAGCATAGTTTGTGTCGGCGGCTGCAGCGAGACTACTGCCCCCATGCCGCCCAGCATGGCTCCTCCCAGCACAATCCCGAAAGCAATAAAGAAATCGAGGACGGCTTTGCTCAAAAAAATATTCATACAAAAAGGCCCCTTTCCGAACCAGGCCGTACTTGACTCAGCCTGTCCTTGTGCTCTTTCTTCATTCTATGGGCGGCTCCCCCTTGAATATGATAAAATAGTTTCATCTTATGTTTTGATTTTGGAACCTGAAGGGAAGTGGGGATATGAGCCCTTTCGTGCATTTGCATGTGCACAGCGAGTACAGTTTACTGGACGGGGCGGCACGCATTACAGATCTGGTGCGCCGGGCCGGCGAATACGGCATGAAATCGCTGGCGCTTACGGATCATGGAGTAATGTATGGGGCCATCCCCTTTTATAAAGCGTGCAAGGCCAGCGGCATCCAGCCGATCATCGGCTGTGAAGCCTATTTGACCGCAGGCTCGCGCCGTGAGCGGGGCAGCCGCAAGGATCAGCCGATCTACCATCTGATCCTGCTCGCGAAGAATGAGACCGGATACAAAAATTTGATGCGGCTGGTGTCCATCGGACATCTGGAGGGCCAGCACTATAAGCCGCGCATTGATATGGAATCCCTTGCCGCCCATGCCGAGGGTATCATCTGCTTAAGCGCCTGTCTTGGCGGTGAGGTCCCGCAGCATCTGCTGCATGGACGCGAAGAAGAGGCACGCAAAGCGGCGCTGCGGTACAAGGAGATTTTTGGCGAGGATTTCTATCTGGAGCTGCAGGATCACGGGATTCCCGAGCAAAAGCGGGTGAACCCGCAACTGATTGCCCTCGCTTCCGAATGCGGCATCCCGCTGGTAGCCACGAATGATGTCCATTATCTGGCCAAAGAGGACGCCGAGGTCCAGGATGTGCTGATCTGCATCGGCACCGGGAAGACCGTTGATGACGAGGAGCGTCTGAAGATTGGAACCGACCAGCTATTCCTCAAGAGCGGTGAGCAAATGGCCGCGCTGTTCCCGCATGTGCCGCAGGCGCTGGCGAACACACTCCAAATCGCCGAGAAGTGCAATTTGGAGCTGACCTTTGGCGAGCATATCCTGCCGGCCTATTCTCCGCTGCCTGAAGGCATGGATGCTGCCGCCTATCTCCGTGAGCTCTGCTGGAGCGGGCTGGAAGCCCGCTATGCGGATACGCCGCGCTGGTCTTCGCCAGAAGAGAAGGAAGCAGCCGGGAAGCGCTTGGCTTATGAGCTGGGCGTGATTGAGAACATGGGGTTCAGCGATTATTTTCTGATCGTATGGGACTTCATTGCCTTTTGCCATCGCAACGGGATTGTTACAGGTCCGGGAAGAGGTTCCTCCGCAGGCAGCCTGACCGCCTACTGCCTGCGGATTACTGATGTGGACCCGCTGAAATACAACCTGCTCTTCGAGCGGTTTCTTAATCCCGAGCGTATTACGATGCCGGATATTGATATCGACTTCAGCGACGAGCGCCGGGATGAGGTTATCGCTTATGTGGTGGATAAATACGGCAAAGAGCATGTGGCGCAGATTATTACCTTCGGAACGATGGCTGCCAGAGCGGCAGTGCGTGACGTGGGAAGGGCGCTCAATCTGCCCTATAACGAGGTGGACAAAGCGGCGAAGCTGATCCCGGGGCAACTGGGAATCAGCATCACCCGGGCGCTGGAGGGGGCACCGGAGCTGAAGGCGCTCTATGACAGCAATCTGAAGATCAAAGGCCTGCTTGACATGGCGATGAAGGTTGAGGGCATGCCCCGCCATGCATCGACCCATGCGGCAGGTGTCGTGATCTCCAAGGGGCCCCTGACCGATGCCGTACCGCTTCAGGCTGGCAATGAGAGCACAGCGCTAACCCAGTACTCCATGGAGCATCTGGAGAGCGTGGGTCTGCTGAAGATGGATTTTCTGGGGTTGCGCACGCTATCCATTATTGAGCGCAGCATGAACTGGATTACGGAAATGACCGGCAGTGCTCCGGATTTCCGCATCATTCCGGATGATGATCCTCTAACCTATGAGATGCTGAGCGCAGGAGAAACCACCGGGGTCTTCCAGATGGAGTCTGCAGGCGTACGGCGTGTTCTTAAAGATATGAAGCCTACAGGCTTCGAGGATATCGTATCGGTGGTGGCTTTGTACCGTCCCGGTCCGATGGAGTTCATCCCTAAATATATCGCAGGCAAGCATGGCCAGATCGAAGTGGAGTATCCGCATGCCGATCTGAAGCAGATCCTGGATGATACCTACGGCATCATCGTCTATCAGGAGCAGATCATGCAGATCGCCTCGCTGATGGCAGGATTTTCGCTCGGAGAAGCGGACCTGCTGCGCCGGGCGGTCTCCAAGAAGAAGCGGGAGACGCTTGACAAGGAGCGCGGCCATTTCGTGCAGGGCAGCCTCCAGCAGGGCTATACAGAGGCGGATGCCAATGCTGTCTATGACATGATTGTGCGGTTTGCCAACTACGGCTTCCCGCGCGCCCATGCAGCGGCCTATGGCGTGCTGGCTTTCCAGACGGCCTATCTCAAGGCTCATTATCCCGTCCAGTTCATGGCAGCCATGCTGACGGCTGTGATGGGCACCCACCGCAAGGTGGCGGAATATGTACTGGAATGCCGCCGCAGCGGTATCGGTGTGCTGCCTCCGGATGTCAACGAGAGCGGAGTGCTGTTCACTCCCGTCCCGGGCGAAGGTGCAGGGCATATCCGCTTTGGACTGGCAGCCGTCAAGAATGTCGGCACCCTGGCCGTGGAGAATATTATGGAGGTCCGCAAGGAGCGGCCGTTTGACAGCTTGCTCGACTTCTGCCGCCGTGTGGATCTTCGTGTCTGCAACAAACGGGTGGTGGAGTCTCTGCTGCAGGCTGGAGCATTCGACCGGCTTCCAGGCCATCGCGCCCAATTGCTTGCCATGCTGGACGAGACCGTGGATGCCGCGCTGAAGTGGCGCAAGGAACGCGACGAACTGCAGATTCAGCTCTTCGACGATCTGATAGAAACGCCGAACTGGGAAATCCGCTACCCGGATATTCCAAATTTCACGGTTACCCAGCAGCTGGAGCTGGAGCGCGAGCTGCTCGGGCTCTACCTGTCCGGGCATCCGCTGGACGATGCCTCAGAGCTGCTTGAGGAGCCGGGCATGCAGCGGCTCATGGATCTGGGCGAAGCCGCGGATGAGAGCCAGACCGTGACCGCAGGCATGGTCGTGTCCGTCAAGGAAATCACCACGAAGGCGGGCAAGGCAATGGCCTTCGTGGAATGGGAAGACCAGATCGAGCGCTGCGAGGTCGTACTCTTCCCTGAGGTCTGGAAACGCAGCCGCGCCCTGATCGTGAAGGGCGCTCTGCTGGCCCTGCGCGCCAAGGTGCAGCAGGAAGACGAGGGCTTCAAGCTGCTGGCCGAAGAGGTCGCGCCGCTTGGCGCGGACACGCTCCGCGGCCTGCTGCAGCGCCGCAGCGCAGCCGCCGCCCGGGCCGGAGGCCCCGGCCGGGCGGCCACAGCCGGAGCGCCCGGCGGGGCTCCGGCGCAGCTAGCGGGCGCCGGCGGCACCGGCGCCCTCCGCAGCAATGCCGGCGGCGGGGCCCCGCCGGCTACTGCAGCGCCGCGAGCCGCTGCTGCGCCCGCGGCTGCGTCAGCGCCGGGCGCGGCTGCAGCCGCCGCCCCGCGTCCGGCGCAGGGACCCGGCGGCCAGCCCGGCCCGGCCGCCGGAGAGGCCGCTGCCCGGGACTCCGGGGCAGCGGGCAGCGGCCAGCGTGTCTTTATCAAGATCACGCCAGCTGCTGAGAATCCAGCGCTCCTGTCACGTCTCCAGGCGCTGCTGCAGACCCACCCTGGCCCGGCTGACACCCTGCTGTTCTATGAGCGGAACCAGAAGCTGCTGGCGCTCAGCGACGGCTACCGGATTAAGCCCTCGGACGAGCTGGTTGCAGCTATCGAGGCGATGATGGGAACCGGGACCGTCCGAATAAAATAAGAACATTTCCGCCCTTTTCCGCATACATTAGGAAACCACAGGGCAAGGCCCGTGCGGAAAGGGGAAGGTCATCATGTCCTATCAAATGGCAGCAGAGCTGCTGGAGCGCAGGGGAGTATCCCTGTCGTCCATTGCTGAGATCGTATATATTTTGCAATCGGCTTATTATGCGGATTTAACGGAGGAAGAGTGTCTGTCCAGTGTCAAGGCAGTGCTCGGCAAAAGAGAGGTCCAGTACACGCTGATGACCGGTGTTGCGCTGGATGAACTGGCGGAAAAACGTCTGCTTCCCCAGCCGCTCCAGGCGGTACTGGAAGCCGATGAATCGCTTTACGGTGCAGATGAGACGCTGGCACTCGGCATTACGGGCGTATATGGGATGATCGGGCTGACAGGTTTCGGATATCTTGACAAAATAAAGCTGGGAATTATCGGGAAATTGAACGATGATAAAGGGAGCATCCACGTTTTTCTGGATGATCTTGTCGCCGGAATTGCAGCGGCAGCTTCAGCAAGAATTGCTCACCGGCACGAAGGAGCAAAGGTATATCCCCATATCAACGGGACGGAATAATTACCTGCACGGGAAACGCCGGATGATGCCCCCTGGTCTGAATTCTATCGCTCTGCTCCTGTTGCGGGAAAAAAGAAAACTGTGTTATCATGATTCCATTATACGGGATACGGCTGGGAATTAAGATTAGGGAGGCTTTGCAGGGCATGTGGACGGTAATCTATATAGCGCCGACCGCCAGAGTGGCGGATATGATTCAGAGCAAGCTTGCGGAAGAAGGATTTCTGATAAAATGCCGTCCGATTAATATGTCCAAGCAGCAGTTTGAGATTCTGGTTCCTTCAGGTGAGCTTGAGGAAGTGCAGGAAGTCCTTAATCTGATTCTGCATCCCTGAGATAACATTTAGATTACAGTCATAACAGCGGCATGCTGCTGTATACGCAAATAAACGGCTGAAGAGGTGCGACCCTTGTTCAAAGATTTATTTCAGAAAAAACGGAAGTACGCGACCATTCCTTCAGAACGTGTGGAGCGGACCGGCGGATCGGCGGAAGGCGAACGGCCCAAACGGGAGATTCCCGAGGGGCTAATGAGCAAGTGCAGTAAATGTGGAACGATCCAGTACAGCAAGGAGCTGGAGAAGAACCTGAAGGTATGCCCTTCCTGCGGCTACCATATGCGCCTGAACGCTTCCGAACGGATCGCAATGACGCTGGACCCTGAAGGGTTTATTGAGTTTGATAGTGAAATGGCCTCTGTGGACCCGCTGCAGTTTCCCGGCTATGCGTCTAAGCTGGAACAGCAGCAATCCAAAACGGGACAGGTTGAAGCTGTCATCACAGGCCAGGGAACCATTAACGGCCATCCTGTAATTGTGGCTGTGATGAACTTTGAGTTCTTTACCGGCAGCATGGGCTCGGTAGTCGGCGAGAAGATTACCCGTGCGGTGGAAGAAGCCACCGAGAAGAGACTGCCGCTGCTGATTTTCTCCACGTCGGGCGGTGCCCGGATGCAGGAGAGCATCCTCAGTCTGATGCAAATGGCCAAAACCAGTGCCGCGCTTGCCAGGTTTGGCGAGGTTGGCGGGCTGTATATCTCCGTGATTACCGATCCGACAACGGGCGGTGTATCGGCAAGCTTTGCCAGTCTGGGCGATATTATCATCGCCGAACCAGGAGCGGTTTTCGGCTTTGCCGGACGGATTGTCATTGAGCAGACGATCCGCCAGAAGCTGCCGGACGATTTCCAGACTGCTGAATTCAACCTGCAGCATGGACAGCTTGATCTGGTGGTGCACCGTAAGGAAATGCGTGCAACCCTTGCCAAGCTGCTGGATTTACACGATGTGAAAGGGGGCTTTTAGGTTGGCGGGAGAGTTGCCTTTTGAAATGCCTCTGTTAGAAATGCGCAAGAAAATTGCCGAACTGAATCAGTTCGGCGAAGAAAAAGGGATTGATTTCAGCGATGAAATCGCCCGTCTTGAAGAACGCTACCGTGTGCTTGAAGATGAAATATACTCTAACATTTCGCCGTCCCAGAAGATGCATCTGGCGCGGCATCACGGCCGTCCGACTTCAATGGATCTGATGAGCCTGATCTTTACCGACTTTATTGAGCTGCATGGAGACCGCCTGTTCGGAGATGATCTCGCCGTAGTTGGCGGAATTGCCAAGCTGAACGGGACTCCCGTTACGGTGATCGGCCAGCAGCGGGGCAAGGATACGAAGGAGAATATTCTGCGTTTCTTTGGCAGTGCCCACCCGGAAGGGTTCCGCAAGTCACTGCGGCTGATGAAGCAGGCCGAGAAGTTCGGCCGTCCGGTCATTACCTTTGTCGATACCAAGGGGGCCTACCCCGGCAATACGGCAGAGGAAAGAGGGCAGTCGGAAGCTATTGCGAGAAATCTGTATGAAATGTCGCAGTTAGCGGTACCCGTCATTTGTGTAATCATTGGCGAAGGCGGCAGCGGCGGAGCTTTGGCTATGGCGGTGGGCAACCGCGTCCTGATGCTAGAGCATGCCATCTATTCAGCGATTTCTCCGAATGGCGCGGCTTCGATTCTGTGGAAGGACGCCTCCAAGGCGGAGCAGGCTGCGGAAGCCATGAGAATTACAGCGGCCGATCTGCTGGAGATGGAAGTGATTGAGGAGATCGTTCCTGAGCCTAGAGGCGGAGCTCACCGTGACTACGAAGAGACCGCTGTGGCGATCAAGGATGCCTTATGGCGACATTTGCAGGAGTTGTCGGGAATGGACTGCGCTGAGCTCAAGGAGGACCGTTACCTTAAATTCCGCAAAATTGGTGTGTTTGCCGAAGCCGAGGCTGAGCTGATCAGTGCTGAGGCCGAAGTGCAAATCGTCGACTAATTATGAGTTTCCATTTGCACTTTTAGACATAAATCGGGATTTGGCAGCCTTCGATCTGGACGGGCAGCCGTATACATTTATTACCATCAGAACAACCCTGTGATCGCTCCGGGGTTGTTTTTATTTTGTTGCCCATCTTTGAAAATCCGGAGTAAATTTACTGTAAAAAGTCGCTGCAACATTGATTTTGTGTCCAAGTTGCAGTAATATTCATAAGGGTGCAGTAAAAGGTACATGTGACAAAGTTCCTATGCAGATTGCATGCCTTATAGTAGATTTTGTAGTTGGAAAAAGTGAGACAGAGAGAACGAAAAAACGGAGGAAAACCTAATGCGGAAAAGTAAAATTGTATGTACGATTGGTCCTGCTAGTGAATCGTTGGAGAATATCAAAAAATTGATTTTGGCCGGTATGAATGTAGCCCGTCTGAACTTCTCCCACGGCGATTTTGAAGAGCACGGCAACCGGATCAAAACGATCCGTCAAGCTTCCAAAGAACTTGGCAAAACCGTTGCTATCCTGCTCGACACCAAAGGACCAGAAATTCGCACAGGCAAGCTGGAAGTAGAACCGATTGAACTGGTTCAGGACGAGTATCTGACATTGACTACGGAAGAAATCCTTGGCGACCAAAACCGTATTTCCATCACATACAGCGACCTGCCTAACGATGTTCAAGTGGGATCCACTATCCTGATCGACGACGGCCTAATCGGACTTACCGTTGTTGACGTTCAAGGCACAGAAATCAAGACCCGTATTGTTAACGGCGGTACGATCAAGAGCAAAAAAGGCGTTAACGTACCAGGAGTTGCAATCTCCCTGCCGGGCATTACGGAAAAAGACACCAATGATATCATTTTTGGGATTGAACAGGACATCGATTTTATCGCCGCTTCCTTCGTTCGCAAAGCCAGCGACGTTCTGGAAATTCGTGCATTGCTTGAGAAGCACAACGCTTCCCACATCCAAATCATTTCCAAAATCGAGAACCAGCAAGGTGTTGACAACCTTGATGAAATCCTGGCAGCTTCAGACGGCCTAATGGTTGCCCGTGGTGACCTTGGTGTAGAAATTCCAGCTGAAGATGTGCCTTTGGCTCAAAAATTGATGATTCAAAAATGTAACATTGCCGGCAAACCGGTAATCACTGCTACACAAATGCTGGATTCCATGCAGCGTAACCCGCGTCCTACCCGCGCCGAAGCGAGTGACGTAGCGAACGCAATCTTCGACGGAACCGATGCAATCATGCTGTCCGGTGAAACAGCTGCCGGGAAATATCCGGTAGAATCCGTACTCACCATGTCCCGCATTGCTGAGAAGGCTGAATCTGCATTGAACCACCGTGAAATTTTCATGAAGCAGCAAATCGCTCAAGAAACTACTGTAACTGAAGCAATCAGCCAATCCGTTGCGATCTCCGCTCTGGATCTGAATGCTAAGGCTATTATTTCTTCGACTGTAACGGGCCACACTGCACGCGTGGTTTCCAAATACCGTCCGAAATCACAGATTATCGCTGTGACAACACAAGAAAGAACTATGCGTCAACTGGCTCTCGTATGGGGTGTAACTCCGGTTCACGGATTGGAAGCTACTTCGACAGACGAGTTGCTCGAAACTGCTCTTAAAGGCGGTAAAGCATCCGGTCTGGTGAAAGCTGGAGATCTGGTTGTCATTACAGCTGGTATTCCACTTGGACGTTCCGGTTCCACTAACCTGGTAAAAGTAGACACGATCCCTGCTGACTAGTCTTCGGGAATCTGTCTCAGCCATGTATGATTGAATCCCCAAAAAGCAATGGTGCAAGACGCCATTGCTTTTTTTATTAATATGGATGTTATATATTGAATGGAGAGTTTTGGGGAAAGTACATTAAGATCGGACAAAAATAGGGCTTCTGGAATGAATCAGAGGTTTCCCTTTACGATAGACACGTTTGACGATAAAGGCATCCCCGCTTGCATTAGCGCAGGCAGGAATAGCTACTGTAGCCTTATTCTGAACCATGATTCCGCCGTCGGCAGGCGTAAGTCTTGGACTTTTTCCATTCACCCGGCAGCAAAAGAACCGGGTGGGCGACATTTTGGCCAGTCCCCCGATGCTGCCTCCTACCTGGGGCGCTTCCAAAATCCACTCGGCAGAGGTTTGCGGACCGGAGTACCGCTGAACAGTACGGAAAGTCCAGGTTTTGCTGAGGTTGCAGAGTGTAATTCGCCATTTGCCGCTGCTAAGCTTGACGATGGAAGCCCGCATGTGGTCCCCCGGAGAAACAGGAAGCGGGATTACAGTCTCTGCTGCAGGTAGAATTTCCCACCAGGCATAGTAGTGTAGAACTCCGTTTATGGATTCGTGACCGGTTCCTGTCTGAATCAGACTGCTATTCCTGAAGCCGTCGATTCCAATCCAGGCAGAGGAATAGGTGGGACTGGAAGTGGGTTTGACAAAAGGAACTGTCCATTCACCGGAAATCCGCCGGAAGGAAGCCCTTTTGCCTGAGATGGCATACCCGCTCCAGTTGCCGGAGGTCCAGCCAAAACCGGTGCTTTGGGCTCTGCCTGCATGGGATTTATCCGTAATACAAGGCCGTGTACCTTTTGAAAGATTAGCTTTGCTCACAGTTTCACCGCCTTTTACCAATATGAGAAGTTAGGTCTGCTGCTCTATTTAATGCGATGTAGACTTATAAAGTATGGGTATTCCGTTAAAAAGGAATAGAGAGGACTTATCGTACAAATGGATAAATTATTGAAGCTGCGCGGGTTTTATCTTTTTTTGGGACTTGCCGGCGGCTCATTTGGCTCGTATCTTACACTACTGCTAAAAGACAATGGACTCGGCAGCGGCCGGATCGGAATGCTGATGGCGACGGGAACCTTGATTGCTATCTGTATTCAGCCCCTGTGGGGCGTAATCTCAGACCGCTACAATCAGGCACGGCTGGTGCTGATTCTCAGTGTGGCCGTACCTGCAGTACTGGCGGTTTTTTACCAGTCGGAATATTTCATTGTTTTGCTGATGGTCTATACCGTATCTACCATCTTCTCCTCTACACAGGCTCCTATTGCCGATTCCTACGCCATTGTAGCGGCGAATCAGGCAGGTTCCACTTACGGGAGCATCCGGATGATGCTGAGCATAGGAGCGGCCGTAGGGGCCTATGCCGGGTCACAGTATGTGTCACATTTTTCTGTATCCACGATCTGGCTGCCATTTCTGATTCTGAACAGTGTCGCGGTTATTATTGCGTTCACCCTGCCCAAGCAGGCAGAAGAGAACCGGATGATGAGCCAGTCGTTCTCCAAAGGAATCAAAAATCTGCTGGGCAATAAGATCTTTCTGGCTTTTCTGGGCGGGAGCTTTCTGGTCAACCAGACCATGACAGCTTTCGGTACCTACTTTGTGATTGCCTTTCAATCGGTAGGAGGCTCGACCAGCCATGCGGGGATCGCGCTGTTCATCGCTTCGTTCACGAACTTCCCCTCCATGCTGTTTGCTTCCAAGATCATCCGGAAGCTGGGGAGGGAGCGCACGCTGCTGCTGGGTGCTCTGATCTATGTGCTTCGGTGGGGAATCCAGTTCGCTTTTCCAGCCCCTGCGGTAATGATTGGTGTTCAGGTACTGCATGGTGTGTCCTTCGGACTCTTTTACATCGCTGCGGTGGAGTATGTATCACACATCACTCTGCCTGAGATGCAGGCTACCGGCCAAAGTGTGTTCAACATCGTTTTCTCCGGTTTTGCGGGGATTCTGGGCAATCTGCTGAACGGGATTTTACTGGACCAAGGTGGTGTGTGGCTAATGAATTTGTCTTGTATGATCAGTTCTGCGGCGGGTGCACTTTTGATTTTCTACGTCGTTCGAAGCTCGCGAAGAAATGTTCCGCGGCCGGTTGCATCTGAAGGAGCAAGCCTCTAGGAGGCACTGTAACAAATAACATTCCTATAGAGATGATGAAAATGCAGCAGCCGTTTCTGCTTAGAAAGGGGCAAGTATTTATGGGATCACGTAATCCGGGATTGGCCAGCCGCTGGCATGCTACTTCATTCCGTGTCCGCTATCAGGAGACAGACCAGATGGGTGTGGTCTATCACGCTAATTATTTGAGCTGGTTTGAGAGCGGACGCACAGAAATGTTCCGGGGGCTTGGCTTTGCCTACCGTACACTGGAAAATATGGGTGTGCTTCTGCCAGTCACGGCTGCAGATTTGCAATTTAAAAGTCCGGCGCGATATGATGATCTTGTCGCTGTGTATGCGCGCCTGACCACTTTTTCAGCACTGCGGGTTGTATACGAATATGAAATCCGCCGATTGGCGGAGCCGGAAACGGGTGAACCTGATTCTTCCGCGCTTACAGCCGGGCCTGTATATCTTGATAAGCTGCCTGGTGAATTGCTCGTTGCCGGTTCAACCAGCCACGTGTGGCTGAATATGGACTGGAAGCCAGTTAGACTGGACCGGATACTTCCGGAATTGTTTTACGCCATAACCTTGGCGCTTAGGGAAGAAGGAGGAGCAGTATGATCAGGAACAAATGGCTGTGGGCTGCATTATTCATTATCCCGGCCGTGGAATTATTCGGGTTTATTTATGTGGCAGGTTTTCTCGGAGCACCCAAGACAATGCTGCTCATGCTGGCCAGCTCTGTGATCGGTTTCTTGATGATGCGTTTCGAAGGCAAGAAGGTGCTGCTCGACAGCAGAACACAGATGCAGGAGGGCCGGGTACCGGGGCGGACCATGCTGGACGGCTTGTGCATTTTTTTTGGCGGCCTGTTGCTGATTCTGCCGGGCTTTGTGACGGATATCGTCGGATTTTCGCTGGTGTTTCCGCTGACCCGGCCGTTGTACCGGGTTTTTCTGCTGAAATGGATTGAGAAAAAAATGAAAAACGGCACCTTCACCTTTTACCGCAGATAAGCCGGTAAGAGGAAGGTGCCGGAATTCCCGGTTCAGCTGGAGCGTTTCTATTGCAGATTCATGCAGTAGAACGCTTTTTTTATTTACTCAATTCCACTACAAGCACGCTTCAGCTTTAATGCAGCCTGCCGCTCACGATATAGCTATGCAGTGCGCGGAACACGCCGGCCCGGTGAAAGGCATCAAGCACGACCAATAGGACGGGTCCAAGGATCAGACCAAGCATGCCGAACAGCTGCAGGCCGGCGAACATGCCGATTAGCATCGCAAGCGGGTCCAGGCCAATGCTGCTTGCAAGTACCTTAGGCTCCAAAATCTGGCGGGTGATGAGAATTACGGCATAGAGCACCGATAACCCGATGCCAAGCGCCAGATTGCCGGTCATATAGGAGTATAGAGCCCATGGCAGCAACACAATGCCCACCCCAAGATAAGGCACCAGATCGACCAGTCCAATCGTCAGCCCAATGGCAAATGCAGAATCTACGCCAAGCACCAGGAGCCCGGTAATGACGATAATAGCCGTGATTGAAATCAGCACCAGCTGCGCCCTAAGGTAGCCAAACAGCGCCTTGCGCAGATCCTGCCAGATCTCGGATACCGGTCTGAGCATCGGTGAAGGCACAAGCGCTCTCAGCTTCGCATTATGCCGGTCCCAGCCGGTGCTGAGGAAGAAGGCGGATAACATGATGACGATAAGGATGGTACCCAGACTTGGCAATGCGGAGATCAGCTTCAGGATCATATTGAAAAATCCGGTAATGAATTGAGTCATGGCTTGGCCTACCGTTTCCGTTGTCCTGCTGATATTACTGTCGATCGTGGCATGATAATTTGGGTTATCATGGTAAAACTGATTGATCTGGTTAATAATATTTTGAATGCTGGCATTCCGGCTAATGGACAGCAGCAGCTCCCGCCACTGGTCGGTGTGCAGATCGAAGGTCTGCAGCAAGACAATCAGTTCCTTAACAAGGCGGGTGATCAGTGCAGTTAGTACAAGCGCGGTACCCCCTACATAAAAGAGCAGTGACAACGACACAGCCAGCCAGCGCGGAAGCTTGAAGCCTATTAGAATAAGCACCAGAGGATGCATCAGGTAGGCAAGCAGGTAGGCAAGCAGCAGAGGGTACATAAGCGGGAGCAGGACATAGACTGCCACCAGCAGTGATGAGGCCGCAAGCAGGACCCACAGGCCGCGCAGCACTCTTTTTAAAACCAGCGAATCCATGTCAGATCCCTCCAAATAAAGGCTGCTGCTACTGTACCAGCTCGTCTAATATATATTCAGAAATTGGATATAAAGACTATCCAGATACAGGAATCCGCTTTTTCACAGCAGCCTGTATAAACTGAAAGCGCGAACATGAAACAGGGATTTCAGAAGTTTTTTTCTATCTGTCCGATAAAATCATTTGATGCGTCCCAAAGCTTCCACGTTGTTCACATAACCGTCAAAATCCGGTATGATTATTAAAGGTTACACACCGAAAGTTCGTTGCATTCTCTGCAGCATGTCATTCTGCATGATTATTAATTGTTTGGATATATCAAAATGTAAATGTTTTCATCCCTGTAATAACAGTATTTATACCTAGTTGGCAAAGGAGAGAGATACTATGACAGCTACTAAAGGATTGGAAGGCATTGTTGCCACAACCTCCTCGATCAGTTCGATTGTGGATGGCGTACTCACTTACCGCGGATACGATATCGATGATCTTGCGGAGAACGCTACTTTCGAAGAGACCGCATATTTGCTGTGGTTCGGCAATCTGCCGACGACTCCTGAGCTGCAGGCCCTGCGGCGGGATCTCGGTGCCTTTGCGCCAATCCCTGATCAGGTGATTGCACAAATGAAGCTGTTCCCCAAAGAAGTGAGCACGATGGCCGCACTCCGCACAGCCGTATCCAGCCTTGCCCTGTATGACCCGGCCGCCGACGATATGAGCCGTGAAGCTAATGAGATCAAGGCCGTTAAGCTGCAGGCGCAGATCCCGACAGTGGTTGCTGCGCTGGCCCGTATTCGTAAGGGACTTGAGCCTATAGCCCCCAGAGAAGGTCTGTCCATTGCAGAGAATTTCCTGTATATGCTCTGGGGCAAGCAGCCGGATGTTGTATCGGTCAAGGCACTAGACACCGCGCTTGTACTTCATGCCGACCATGAGCTGAATGCGTCCACCTTTGCCGGCCGGGTTACGGTTGCTACACTGTCAGACATTTATTCAGGGGTCACATCGGCTATCGGTGCGCTCAAAGGACCCCTGCACGGGGGCGCGAATGAAGCAGTTATGAAGATGCTTGAGGAAATCGGCAGTCTGGATGCGGTGGAATCGTACGTCAGCGGCAAGCTGGAGCGCCGGGAGAAGATCATGGGCTTCGGGCACCGGGTCTACAAAAATGGCGATCCACGCGCCAAACACCTGATGAAGATGTCCCGTGAGCTGGGGATGATGAAGAATGATACTACACTCTATGATATGTCTGTCAAAGTCGAGGAGCTGATTACTTCGCGCAAGGGCTTGAAGCCTAACGTTGATTTTTATTCGGCTTCGGTCTATACACAGCTGGGCATTGAGCGGGAGCTGTTCACACCGATTTTTGCGATCAGCCGTGTTTCGGGTTGGACTGCGCATATTCTGGAGCAGTATGAGGACAACCGCATCATTCGCCCGCGTGCGGAATACACAGGAATGTCCGAACAAAAATACGTTCCGGTGGACGAGAGATAAAGCAGCCCTTGCGGGCCGCTGCACCCCTTTAGTAGAATGAACTATAAACCAAACTCAAAGCCTATGCTTCCGGAAAGACTTTTGAACAAAAATCATTCAAGGAAGTCTAGGCTCACAAAACAAAATTTTTAGGAGGAATACCCACTAATGTTGAAACTGGAAAAATACGATCTGCCGACAGAAGGCGAACAAATTACAATCGAAGATGGCAAGCTGCTCGTTCCGGATCATCCGATCATCCCGTTCATTGAGGGTGACGGTACAGGCCGCGACATTTGGAAAGCCTCCAAACGGGTACTGGATGCCGCAGTAGCCAAAGCATACGGCGGTAAGAAACAGATTGCCTGGTACGAAGTATTTGCCGGCGAGAAGGCCTTCAATACATATGGTGAATGGCTGCCGAATGATACGCTTGAAGCAATTCGCGAGTACATTGTAGCAATCAAAGGACCTCTGACTACTCCAATCGGTGGAGGCATCCGTTCCCTGAATGTAGCACTGAGACAGGAATTAGATCTGTATGTCTGCCTGCGTCCAGTGCGTTATTTCGATGGAGTGCCTTCACCTGTGAAGCATCCTGAGCTAGTGGACATGGTGATTTTCCGTGAGAACACAGAGGATATTTATGCCGGAATCGAGTATCAGGAAGGTTCCGCTGAAGTGAAGAAGGTTATAGAATTCCTGCAAAACGAGATGGGTGTGAACAAAATCCGCTTCCCGGAAACATCCGGAATCGGCATTAAACCGGTATCCATGGAAGGCTCGAAGCGTCTGGTGCGCTCCGCTGTTGAATATGCAATCAAGCATGGCCGCAAGAGTGTGACACTAGTACACAAAGGCAATATTATGAAGTTTACCGAAGGCGCATTTAAGAACTGGGGGTATGAGGTAGCCGAGCAGGAATTCGGCGATCATGTCTTCACCTGGAATCAATATGATGCCATCAAGGAGCAGAGCGGTGAGGCTGCAGCTAATGCTGCTCAGAAGGAAGCAGAAGCAGCGGGCAAAATCATCATCAAGGATGCCATTGCGGATATTGCCCTGCAGCAGGTATTGACCCGTCCAACCGATTTCGATGTGATTGCAACGCTCAACCTGAACGGCGATTACCTATCCGACGCACTGGCTGCGCAAATCGGCGGCATCGGCATCGCTCCCGGAGCGAATATCAACTATATTACGGGTCACGCTATTTTTGAAGCTACCCATGGTACTGCACCTAAGTATGCGGATAAGGACGTGGTCAATCCGGGTTCAGTGATTCTGTCCGGCGTCATGCTGCTGGAGCACCTGGGCTGGCAGGAAGCGGCTGATCTGATCTACAATGGCATGAGCACGGCCATTAACAATAAGACCGTAACCTATGATTTCGCCCGTCAGATGGAAGGCGCAACAGAGCTGAAATGCTCGGCATTTGCTGACGAGATCATTAATCACCTGTAGTCCCTGAAATCAATTGCATATGCTTACGAAGTGAGTTTGTACGAAGGAATTCAATACGGTATTCCTAACAAACGCTTAGGAGGATCACTCGTGGCTATCAAACGTCATAAAATTACAGTTGTGGGCGCCGGTTTTACCGGTGCCACCACGGCGCTGATGCTTGCCCAGAGGGAGCTTGGTAATGTGGTGCTTCTGGATATTCCCCAGCTTGAGAACCAGACCAAGGGGAAGGCGCTGGACATGCAGGAAGCCGGTCCGGTGCAGAAGTATGACGCCCAGATCACAGGAACTTCCAGCTACGGCGATGCTGCCGATTCAGATATCGTCATCATTACGGCGGGAGTTGCCCGCAAACCGGGGATGAGCCGCGATGACCTTGTGAATACGAACGCGGGCATCGTAAAATCAGTCTGTGAGAATGTGAAGCGAGTAGCTCCGGAATCCATAGTAATTATCCTGAGTAATCCGGTGGATGCCATGACTTACGTTGCTTATAATACCCTAGGCTTTCCTAAGCATCGTGTAATCGGTCAATCCGGTGTGCTGGACACCGCGCGGTACTGCACCTTTATTGCTCAAGAGCTTAATGTTTCGGTAGAGGATGTACGCGGCTTTGTGATGGGTGGCCATGGGGATGATATGGTTCCGCTGATCCGTTACTCCAGTGCCGGCGGCATTCCGATTGATAAGCTGATTCCTGCCCAGCGGATTGCCGATATTGTAGAGCGTACCCGTGCCGGTGGCGGCGAAATTGTCAGCCTGCTGGGTAATGGAAGTGCCTACTACGCTCCTGCAGCATCTCTGGTGCAAATGACTGAAGCGATCCTGAAGGATAAGAAGCGGATTATTCCCGTCATTGCCCTGCTGGAAGGGGAATATGGTTATGACGGACTGTTCATGGGTATCCCGGCGCTGCTTGGTGCGGAAGGTATTGAGAAGATCTACGAGCTGGAGCTGACCGCGGAAGAAAAAGCGGCTCTGGATAAATCAGCAGATTCTGTACGTGCGGTTACTTCAGTGGTTAAGGTATGATTCCCAGCGGTCACAAGCCCTCATTTCTTGAATGGAAATGAGGGTTTTCTTTTCATGGACGGCGGGGTTGGGTATAATAAGAATGTAACTTATATCACAGCGAAAAGTGAGGAGGTTAAACAATGGATCGGATTTTCTTTTTCTTACATATGATCGGGACATTGGCGGTCGGCTTTTATCTGGTGCTTCCGTTTATTCTGAGCGGCACAGGTAAGCTGTCAGCTGCAGCCAAAGAAGGGACGCTTAGCGCCATTGGCGGATTGAACCGGTTTGCCCAGTATGGTCTGGTCATTCAGCTGCTGACTGGCGGATACATGATCTCTAAGGGGGATTACACCGTAGCCTGGATGGTTGTCGTGGTTGTACTCCTGCTGGCAATGTTTGCCCTGGGCGGTATTATGGGCAAGCCGCTGCGTCTGGCCACAGCCGGCATGCGTGAGAACCGTGATGTGTCAGACCAAACCGCGAAGCTTCGTACCATGAGCCTGCTGCTGATGGTTGTGCTGATCGTAATGGTATTCTTCATGGTGTATAGACACATTATCTAGGTAAGGATGATTATTCACCAAACCGTCAAGCCTGCCCCTGATTCGAGGGGGCGGGCTTTTACTGCCTTCCAGCCTGATTACCTTATAGCAGGTCCTCTGACAAAAACACATTGCTTTTCTCAAATTCCGCTTGTATTCCGGGTGGGAGCAGGGCCTGAAGCTCATGACGGGTACACCATTTATAGTCTGCATGCTCTTCGGAGAGCACCACTGTATGCTCATCGGTCCGGCACCAGTAGGTGATGATGACGAGTTGCCTGCCCGGATCGGTCAGAAAGGACACTGCATACAATAGCCTTTCCACCGTGACCGTGAGTCCGGTTTCCTCCTTAATCTCCCGCTCGAGTGCAGCCTCCAGGCCTTCTCCGAATTCCATTTTTCCGCCGGGACATTCCCAGCTGCCTGCTCCTATCGCATCTGCAGCTGCCCGCTGTACGAGCAGGATTCTGCCTTGATGCAGAATGACTCCTTTGACCGCAACGATGATGCTCCGTGTATTTCTGGTCATATAACTTATGCGCCTCCTAATCCTATGGGTTAATCGGTCCGAATCCCATCTCGGATCTATACTTCACTAAATTATATCGGCCCTTTACGTCAAAAACGACTTAATTTCTTGTTTGGACAGCCGGGAAGTGTGGTAAGTAACTTAACGTAAAGCGATTGTATAATTGATGATGCAGAAGCCATCCTAATACGATGTGGTTACTTCAACAAAAGGTACACAGCGAAAGGAGAATGGATCATGCCAGAAAATATGCAGACTACCAAAACCTTGCCTCCCCAGGTGCAGGACCGTCAGCCCGGTATCGAGAGCGAGATGAATCCGCGCCCTGAATTTGAAACGTCCAGCTACAAAGCGGCAGGCAAACTGCTGGGTAAGGCGGCGCTCATTACGGGAGGCGACAGCGGCATTGGACGGGCGGTTGCCGTTCATTTTGCCAAAGAAGGTGCGGATGTGGTCATTTCCTATCTGAATGAGCATTCTGATGCCGAAGAGACCAAACGCCAAGTAGAGCAGGAGGGACGGAAGTGTATTCTGATTGCCGGTGACATCGGCGTAGAAGCGTTCTGCCAGAATCTGATCAACCGGGCGGTAGAGGGGCTCGGTAAGCTGGACATCCTGATTAACAATGCGGCCGAGCAGCATCCGCAGGACAAGATCGAGGATATTACCTCTGAGCAGCTGGAGCGGACGTTCCGTACGAATATTTTCTCCATGTTCTATTTGACCAAGGCAGCTATGCCGCATCTGAAAAAAGGCTCCACGATCATCAACACGACGTCGATCACCGCCTACCGCGGCAGTCCGCAGCTGCTGGACTATTCGTCCACCAAAGGCGCGATTCTCAGCTTCACCCGCTCGTTGTCGATGAATCTGGCGGAAAAGGGCATCCGTGTGAATGCTGTTGCTCCGGGTCCGATCTGGACACCGCTGATTCCATCCACATTTGATGCCAAAAAGGTCAGCGAGTTCGGCGGCACACAGCCCATGCAGCGTCCGGGACAACCGGAAGAGCTGGCACCAGCCTACGTCTATCTGGCCTCGGATGATTCATCCTATGTTAGCGGCCAGGTAATGCATGTCAACGGCGGGGAAATTGTCAACGGCTAGAAGTTGCTGTACGGTCAAGTAGGTTTCTGGAAAATATAACAGTTCAAGAGCAGGCCCATGCGGTCTGCTCTTTTTTATGTACCATATAAGATGAAGCTTTGGGTAAAAGGGATAGCTTTTCCGAGGATTAATATGTTAATATGAACCACGTCAGCAATTGAATACTGCAATTGTCCCTAGGGGTGCCGCAAGGCTGAGACGAACGTGACGTTCGGACCCTTTGAACCTGATCTGGTTAAAACCAGCGTAGGAAAGCGGAGAATGAATGAACTGCAGCGGGGTTGTATTTCTTATACCCGTATTCCTGTACAAATTTATGACTGCCTCCTATCGTGGGGGCGGTTTTTTTGTGTTGCGCGTTTTGCTGCAATAGTGTGAAGCAGGAGGTGAAGAAGTGGCGGAAATTCATTTAATATCGGACGGGAAGCTTGAGCTTGGGCGTTTCGTCAGCCTGGCGGCTGCTGTGCATCCGCTCGTGGACTTTATTCATCTGCGGGAAAAGCACCGGTCTGCCCTGGAGCTGCTGAGCATGGCAGAGCAACTGCTGCTTGCAGGAATCCCCGCATCCAGACTGGTCATCAATGACCGGCTGGATGTTGCGCTGGCCGCTGGTGCAGGCGCTGTCCAGCTAGCCTGGCACAGCTTGCCGCCTGCAGCAGTCCGTGCAGCCGCTCCCGGCCTCCGGCTGGGCAGGTCGGTGCACTCCGCGGCAGAAGCAGCGGAAGCAGGCAGGCAGGGGGCGGACTTCTGCCTGTTCGGCCATATTTACCCTACTGGCTGCAAGCCCGGACAGCGGGGGCGCGGTTTGGCGCTCCTGGAGGAAGCGGTGCGCAGCACCCGTATTCCACTGATTGCTATCGGCGGGGTGGAGCCTGGAAATGCAGGTCAAGTGATCCGTCACGGTGCTGCCGGGATTGCGGTCATGTCCGGCATTTGCGGAGCGGATGACCCCGTATCTGCTGCCCGTGCTTACCGGTTGGCGGTCCAGAAGGCGTAGGACCTGTGGTGTATTGTGACTCCAGTAAATCCGTGAATGGTACCACGCCAAGGAGGTGAGAGCGCATGAATCTGATCATTAATGGCAAGCCCGGAGTGGTTGCGGAAGAATGCCGGACCGTTGCCGATCTGTTAAGCCGGCCCGAATGGAGCTTTCGGCTTGTGATCGTGGAACGAAATGGTGAGATTGTCAGCAAGGAGCATTACGGGTCGGAGATATTATGTGAAGGCGACAGGCTGGAGCTGGTACATTTTGTAGGCGGGGGCTGAAGCCATGAGGCTATCATTAAATATTTGAATTTTTTTTACGCTAAAAATTGTCCTTCTATTTTTTACTGAAACGGATACCGTCTTAAAAATGACGGTGAAGCCGTTTCCCTTGTCGAATTTCATCCCAGGAGGCGAGTTCATGTTAGATCCATTGGTGATTGGCGGCATTACGTTATCGAGCCGGCTGTTCATCGGTACCGGCAAATACAGCCGCAATACACTGATTCCCGAGGTGGTTTCAGCTTCAGGCTCACAGGTAATCACGGTAGCTCTGCGCCGTGTAGATCCGGAGAGCCAGGACAATATTATCAGCCATATTCCTTCCCATATGACTCTGCTTCCAAATACTTCGGGTGCGCGCACTGCTGAGGAGGCTGTGCGGATCGCCAGACTGGCCAGAGCCGCAGGCCTTGGCAATTGGGTCAAGATTGAGGTAATCAATGATCAGAAATATCTGCTTCCAGACAACCTGGAGACTATCCGGGCCACAGAAATACTGGCCGCCGAAGGCTTCGTAGTGCTGCCCTATATGAGCCCGGACCTTTCAGCCGCGCTGCGGATGCAAGCAGCGGGGGCCGCCGCCATCATGCCGCTCGGCTCCCCCATCGGCTCGAACCGCGGCTTGCGTACCACAGAGCTGCTGCGCATTCTCATCTCTGAGGTGGATCTACCGGTGATTGTCGACGCCGGCATCGGCCGCCCGTCCGAAGCGGCAGAAGCGATGGAGCTTGGCGCATCCGCTGTGCTGCTCAATACGGCAATCGCTACCGCCCGTGATCCGCTGCTGATGGCTGCGGCCTTCCGTGAGGCGGTAGCTGCAGGCCGCAAGGCCTATTTGGCAGGACTCGGTCCAGTGGAAGAGACGGCTGTAGCGTCTTCGCCATTGACCGGATTTCTGAAGTGACTCACAGGCTAACGGAAATGGGGGAGTAACATGAGTTTTTTTGAACCACTGACTCGTCTGGAGCAACTGCCTTACGGGAGCTTGTGGCAGGAGTACCGGGTGGAGGATGTGAAGCGGGCACTTCTCAAGGATCGTCTGGATGAAAAAGACCTGCAGACCCTGCTGTCTCCGGCTGCGGAATCTTGTCTGGAGGAGATGGCTCAGCGTGCGCAACGGTTGACCCGTTCGCATTTTGGGCATGTGATGCAGCTGTTCACACCGATGTATCTGGCTGATTTCTGTGTGAATCACTGTACGTATTGCAGCTTCAGCTCGATTTATGATTTTCCGAGAAAAAGATTGACTCCGGAGGAGGTCAGACAAGAGGCTATAGCGATCTCCTCCACGGGCCTGCGCCATCTTCTGATTCTGACCGGGGAATCGCGCAAGGATAGTCCGGCCGCTTATGTGAAGGAATGTGTAGAAATTCTGCATGAATACTTCTCTTCTGTCAGTATAGAGGTGAACCCGCTGTCTACTGAGGAGTACCGGGAGCTTAGGGAAGCGGGAGTGGACGGGCTGACCCTGTATCAGGAGGTGTACCATCAGGAAACCTACCGCAAGCTGCATGTGAAAGGTCCCAAAAGAGTCTACCGGAACCGTCTGGATGCCCCCGAACGAGGGTGTCAGGCCGGTTTCCGCTCGGTCAACATCGGTGCGCTTCTGGGCATGTATGATTGGCGCCAGGAAGCCTTCATGACCGCGATGCATGCCCGCTATCTGCAGGACAAATATCCGGAATGTGAAATCGGCTTATCCGCCCCGCGTTTTCGTCCGTATCTGGGCGAGTTCAACCCGGAGAGCGATGTTACCGACCGTGCGCTGGTGCAGATTATTTTGGCGTATCGCCTGTTTCTGCCACGCTCCGGCATTACCCTGTCCACCCGGGAGCCCGCCTTCCTGCGGGATCACCTGATCCATCTTGGAATCACCAAAATGTCGGCAGGTGTCTCCACCGAAGTAGGGGGACACACCCAGGATGGCGGGACTCCGCAATTCGAAATCTCGGATGAACGGAATGTGCAGGAGATCACGGATATGCTTCAGGCAGCCGGCCTGCAGCCCGTCTTTAAGGATTGGGACCTGCTGAAGCTGCAGTCCTAATAAGGGGTGGCTACTATGCTAACTTTCAGAAAAGCATGAAGAGAATCTGTGACTCTGGTGCTATTCCTGCTTGAAGCAGCCTGTTCTGTATCTACAAATTAGAATTTGATTGAGCTCCTACGGGTCCGATCAAAGGAGTCCACTGTTTATAACATGTTGTCCGTGCCATCCATCGGCTGTCCGCCATCCACAGATCCTCCGTCCGTACCGGCGGACAGCTCATCCAGGGACATCTCGAAGCCGGGAGCCATATGAATCAGGAAGTATTCCATCTCCGGCATTTCAAGCCCGCGCAGTTTGGCTGCGGTTTGCACCCTGGCTGCTGCGAATTCACGGTTGCCTGCAGCAACCTCCCAGACGCATTTCAGGTAAGCGTCCAGATGATCTGCCGCTTTGACATAACGCAGCAAAAGGGCATCTTCGGAGCCGGAAGGACTGTCCTGAGGCTGCAGAAGCGGCGCGTAAACAGAAGTAAGCTCCGGCGGAATCATCCCCTTCAGCCGTTCGGCGGCGACCCGCTCCATGTCGCGGAAGCTGGACAGTAGACGCGGATTGTTGTGCTTGACCGGCGTAGCAATATCGCCGGTGAAGACCTCAGTAGCGTCGTGAAACAGCGCCATTGCGGCCGCACGGTCGGCATTCAGCGAGCGGGCGAAGTGGACGTTGCCGATGGAGCAGAGCATATGCGACAGCAGGGCAACCTGGAACGAGTGCTGCGCGACGTTCTCCGGTGCTGTGCTTCGCATAAGGCTCCAGCGCTGGATATATTGAAGCCGGTACAAATAGGCTGAAAAATGGTAATTCAATTTTTACGTAACCCCTTTCATGCGTGGTTTAATATGTTATGATAAAACTAATTGTAACAGAGTTTGGACAACCGCGAACGCATGGAGAGGAGCTGGACTGAAGATGCAGCATTTTGAAGACAGTGTGTATGATCTGATCGTGGAAACCTCAACAAATCTGCCGGGCGATGTGCGCCGGGCAGTAGCCAAGGGACGTGCTCTGGAGGACCGGGCTACCCGCTCCGGCCTCGCGCTCACTACCATTGCACAGAATATTGGCATGGCTGAGCTGCAGGTATCTCCGATCTGTCAGGATACAGGGATGCCGACTTTTATCATTCATACACCTGTGGGTGTGAATCAGATTGAGATGAAGAAGGATATCCATAACGCTATTATCCGTGCGACGAAGAATGGCAAGCTGCGCCCCAATTCTGTAGATTCGCTGACAGGGGAGAACAGCGGGGATAATCTGGGTGCAGGGACTCCGGTGATTCACTTTGAGCAGTGGGAAGAAGCAGCAGTGGAGGTGCGGCTGATTCTGAAGGGCGGAGGCTGCGAGAACAAGAATATTCAATACAGCCTGCCTGCGGAACTGGAGGGCCTTGGCAAAGCAGGCCGCGATCTCGACGGCATCCGCAAGTGCATCCTTCATTCGGTATTTCAGGCACAGGGCCAGGGCTGTAGTGCCGGTTTCATCGGGGTCGGCATCGGCGGGGACCGTACCACCGGGTATGAGCTTGCCAAGAAACAGCTGTTCCGCAAGGTGGAGGATGTGAATCCCATACAGGATCTGGCCAAGCTTGAAGACTATATTATGGAGAATGCTAACAAACTGGGAATCGGTACGATGGGCTTTGGCGGTGAAGTCACACTGCTGGGCTGCAAGATTGGAGTAATGAACCGGCTGCCGGCCAGTTTTTTCGTCTCCGTGGCCTATAACTGCTGGGCGTTCCGCCGCCAGGGCATCCTGGTTGATCCGGCAGCTGGAACGATTCAGGAATGGCTGTATGAAAGTGGTACGGGAATCTCCGTAGAGACGGAAGATAGCTTCGTACCTGCTGCTGTGCTTGAGGCTGTTGGCTCTGCCGCAGACGGAGCAGGCTCAGGTGTTGTTCCAGAAGATGCGGCGATTCCTGCAGCACCTGCGGTACTCTCGGCTGCTGAAGCAGCAGCGAATCCTGCCGGGGAGCAAGCGGCAGCAGCTGCTGGAGAATCCCGCGAGGTCCGGCTGACGACACCGATCAGTGAGGAAGATATCCGCAGTCTTCGGGTGGGGGATGTAGTCATTCTGTCGGGAGAGATGCACACCGGGCGCGATGCGCTCCACAAGTATCTGATGGATCATGATGCACCGGTGGATCTGAACGGGGCGGTGATCTATCACTGCGGCCCGGTCATGCTGAAGGACGATGAAGGCTGGCATGTAAAAGCGGCAGGCCCGACTACCAGCATCCGTGAAGAGCCGTATCAAGGTGATATTATGCGGAAATTCGGCATCCGTGCCGTAATCGGTAAAGGCGGAATGGGACCCAAGACACTACAGGCGCTGCAGGAGCTTGGCGGTGTCTATCTCAATGCCATCGGAGGCGCGGCGCAGTATTATGCAGAGTGCATTAAGAAGGTGAACAGCGTCGACTTCATGGAGTTCGGGATTCCGGAGGCCATGTGGCATTTACAAGTAGAAGGATTCGCGGCCATTGTAACCATGGACGCGCACGGCAACAGTCTGCATGCAGATGTGGAAAAGGATTCTGCAGCCAAGCTGGCGCAGTTCCGGGAACCGGTTTTTAAATAAGCTGTGAAATAAAGCTAGCGTGTAAATATTCCGTAAGCCTTCTTCCATTGCTAATGGGGGAGGGCTTTTTGCATTCGCCGGGAGCGGGCTGAATAGGGAAATGAAAGGTAGAAGTGCTTTTGATTTGAGCCGGGTAGGCTGATTGCGGAAATGAAAGGTAGAAGTACCTTTGAGTTCACCCGCCGTGGTAATTTTGTTTTTGTTTTTTCGGGGGCAGGGGCGGGACACCTTTGTACAAAAGCCTGAGGATCACTGTCAGCGGACGCTAATTATTATACTTGACAACGCATACATAGCCATGGTAATTTTTATGAGGGAAACCGGTTTCCTTGTCCGCAGCATCGTCTTGCAAGTGATGGAATGGTATTCACAGGCAGTATGGTTCGATATGCGCTCTTATGAGAGGGAGATGAGGAATGAAACGCAAGCTATGGCTTATTCCGGCATTAATCACGTCAATTGTTCTGTCCATTACGGCTAACTTGTTTGTGCTGCCAACCGCACGGGTTGAAGCAGCGAGTATTGGTACTGTTACTGAGAATGACACAATCTACCAGATTATGGTTGACCGCTTCAATGACGGGGATACCTCCAATAATGCCACCGGTGCCGCTATCCGTTACGGAGAAGCTTCCGATGAAGATTTTCGCTATATGAAAGGCGGAGACTGGCAGGGTATCATCAACAAACTGCCCTATATTCATAACATGGGATATACCGCGATTTGGATTTCTCCGGTGGCAGAACCGCAGATGACTAACCGCGACAACAATGGTACAGGTAAAAATACAGCCTACCATGGATACAACGTAAAGGATCCCAATAAGGCCAATCCTTACTTTGGAACCAAAGAGAAGCTTAAGGAACTGGTGGATTCCGCCCATGCGCTTGGGATTAAGGTGATTATCGACGTAGTGCCGAATCATATTGGGGACTATATGCTAGGCAGTCAGGCCAATTATGATATAGCAGGTCTGCAGCCTGCGGCGCCTTTTAATAATCCGGCTTGGTATCACCATAATGGGGATATCAACTGGTCACTGGCAGACGGAAGATACGATCAATGGGCTCAGGATTATTTAGAGAATCACGATCTCGGCGGGCTGGATGATATCGACTTTGATGTTCCTGCCGCCAAACAGGCTGTATTCAATTCTATTAAAGGCTGGTTTGACTATACGGGTGCCGATGGTGCCCGCGTGGATGCTGCCAAGCTGGTCAAGCCGACAGACATCGGTGAACTGCAGAATCTTTTAGGCGTGAATACCTTTGGTGAGAACTTTGACGGCAACGCCGAATTTGTCTCCCGCTGGGTAGGCAACAACAAGGAATGGGGCATGCTTGATTTCCCTATGTTCTTCTCGGTCCTGAACAGTTTTGCTTACGGGCAGTCCTTTGATTCCAACATCAAAAGCACGCTTGCTCAGGATACTTATTACAACGGAAATGCGAACCATATGGTTACCTTTCTCGACAATCATGACCGCAACCGTTTTTTGACGGAAGCTGGCGGCAACGTGGATAAACTGCAGAATGCTTTGTCCTTCATCTATACTGTCCGTGGAACACCCGTGGTCTTCCAGGGTACAGAGCAGAATAAAGGCAACGGCAACGGCCAGATTATGACAGGCGGGATCGCTGATACCTGGAACCGCTGGTCAATGGTGAAACGGGATGCGAGCGGCAATGTCCTCGAGAACTATTTTAATGAGAATACCAGCACTTATAAGCATATTGCCAAACTGAATGAAATCCGCAAAAATAATCCTGCACTCCGCACAGGCACCCAGCGTGAAATGTGGTCCGCCCAGAACCTGTATGCCTTCTCTCGGCGTGTAGACAGCGGAACTAATGTGGGCCAGGAAGTCATCTCTGTATTCAGCAATGCTTCCAACGGTTCACAGACCGTTACCATCCCGCTGCGCGCAGAAAGCACACTAACTGCAGGTACAGTACTCATTAATCAACTGAATACTTCTGACACTGTAACCGTGCAATCGGGAGGCGCAACCGGCAAACAAATTACTGTAACTGTGGGAGCGAATTCGGCTAAGATCTATTCCAAAACCCAGCCGATAATCGATACCGTGGCTCCTTCTGTTCCAAGCAATGTAACAGCTACTGTGCAAAATGCATCCAATGTGCTCGTAAGCTGGACTGCCTCCACGGATAATGTCGGGGTAACCGGTTATGAAATTTACCGCAATGGAGTCAAAGTTGGAACAACAGCAAACACTTCTTATACGGACAACGGACTGGCATCGCAGACTAACTATAGCTATACGGTAAAAGCTTTTGATGCCGCAGGCAATCTGTCGGCACTTAGCGCAGCCGCTCTGGTCTTCACACCGCCCGGAAATAGTGTAACCATTTATTACAAGCAAGGCTACACGACGCCATATATTCATTACCGTCCTGTAGGCGGAACTTGGACGACATCACCTGGCGTGGCTATGCCAGCAGCTGAAGTAACCGGCTATAATAAAATCACGATCAATATCGGCTCTGCCACACAGCTGGAGGCAGCCTTTAATAACGGCAGCGGGACATGGGACAGTAACGGCGGCAGCAACTATTTATTTGGCACTGGCACCTGGACCTACACGCCAACCGGAAACATCAAGGCAGGCGGCCCTGTGACGCCGACAGCGACCCCAACGTCAACACCAACTGCAACACCAACTGCAACACCAACACCAACTGCAACACCAACGCCAACTGCAACACCAACAGCAACCCCAACGCCGACCCCGACGGCAACACCAACAGCGACCCCAACGCCAACAGTTTCACCTACGGCAACCCCTGTTGGCAATTCAGTAACCATTTATTACAAGAATACCGCTTATACGAATTCTTATATTCACTATAGTCTGGATGGATCGGCAGTCTGGACCACATCTCCGGGAGTGCAGCTGCAGTCGTCATCCTACACGGGTTATAAAACGGCTACGATTCAGCTGGGAAGTGCTGCTGGCCTGACAGCAGCCTTTAATAACGGCAGCGGGACCTGGGACAACAACGGCGGCAGCAATTATCACTTCGGAGCAGGCACGTGGAGTGTAGTAAACGGCAGCATCGCAGCAGGTGTGCCGCAAGCGGACAGTGTGACCTTCAGGGTTACTGTTCCAAATACGACTCCAGCAAGCGGGCCGGTATATTTAACTGGCAGCTTCAATAGCTGGAATGCAGCGGACCCTGCGTACCAGCTGACCAAAGGCAGTGATGGCGTATATTCCATCACACTAAGCCTGCCGGCGGGAACGGCGGTACAATATAAGGTTACACGCGGCAGCTGGGCTTCAGTAGAGACCAGCACAAGCGGGGCGGATATTGCGAACCGGACGCTTACACCTGCGGGTGGGGCGCAGACCGTCAGCCTTACCGTGCAGCGCTGGAAGGATCTATAGCAGGATCAAAGCTGCTGACAACAGCACATTTAACCATGCAGGCATTCAGACAAGGAGCGGCTCAGTCCAGAGCCGCTCCTTGTTATTGTCTGACAGAAGGATTGTGAAAGCGATGAAGGGGCAATGCCTGAGCCTGAAGGTAGCCGCTTAGCTGGCGGCTGAAGATTCTCTCATTCCTTTCACCGCCAATAAATGCCGGCTTGCAATAGCCTTGCCCGATTTCAAATGGATGGTCAGCATTCTGCCGCCTGCTTCGTTGTCATAATCCACCCAGCTTACAGCAATATCTATTTCACCAATGGAGACGTAAGGAAAGGCCAGCCGGTCCAGCTCCCTGGACAGATCCTCTGATAACACCGAAATATGTGCTATAATGCCGTCCACACGCTGATTCAGCACAAGTCTGCTTAGAAAATGGCCTTTTGCATCTTGATGCTGAATATTGCAGAGGGTCAGTTCGTACTCCTGAGGCCTGAATACGCTCTCGATACAGGAATTCACTTTTTTGGACATATTAAACAGGAGTCCGATTGTATGGCTGCTCTTTCTCGCAAGTCCTGTAGCCATACTCCTTGGAATGTAGTTCATCTGTTTCATGATTTCACGCACTCCAAGCTTGTTTTCTGCAGTGCGGGGTCATTCCGCTACCCGATTTTACACAGCGTTGATAATCGGTGCGGGAACTGGTATTTTACTTAAAATGAAGGTAGGATGTTCTCAAGGACACAATCATAAGGATGAGGATACAATTCATGAGACCGTTTCGCATTCGTCTTACACTGATACTAATGGCCTTGATTGGCATATCCATGATCGGTGCAGGTATTACCATGGCCAAGCTCTTTAAGGATTCACATATTTCCGCGCTGGAAGAAAACATGTCCCGGGAAATAAATCTGCTGTCCGGCACCCTTCAATTTAGAGATACGGCCAGTCCGGACGCAGTCAGCTATTATACTAAGCAGGCAGAGAATATCGCCAAGTTAACCAGTTCCCGGATTACTTTTATTCTGAAAGACGGCAAAGTCATTGGCGATTCAGAGAAAAATCCGATGGAGATGGACAACCATTCCACTCGTGAAGAGGAAGTACTGGCAGCGAAAGAAGGGATCGGGCGCGCGATCCGTTACAGTGATACCCTTAACCGGGAGATGCTGTACGTAGCCGGGGCCGTTGTATCTGATCAGGGCTTCGATGGCTATATCCGTCTCTCCATGGGGCTCGATGCAGTCACAGAGGGATTGAACCGGGCCTGGATGATCATGGCAGGCGGACTGGTGCTGCTGTTCATTGCAGCTACTTTTGTTAGTTACAAGGTTGCCTCCAGCATGACCTCTCCGCTTGAGCAGATTACCAGAGTCGCCCGGCGGATTACCGATCTGGATTATGATGCAAGGGTTCCGATGAACCGCAGAGACGAGATCGGTCAGCTTGCCAATGCAATCAATGCGATGGCAGACAGTCTTCAGGACCAGCTCAAGACGATCCGGAATAACGAGGATCTGCTGCAGAGCGTGCTGGACAATATGACCGGCGGTATTGTAATGATCAATGCAGAAGGTGAAATTGCTCTCTTGAACCGGGCATCTGAGCGGCTGCTGGATGTGAAGAACAGTGAGATGGCAGGGCGTTCGTACAAGGAGCTGAAGCATCACTATGAGCTTACACGCCTGATCGAGGAGGGTGTCTCCCGCAAAGAGCCGATCCATGAAGAGCGGAGCATCTATAATCCCGCGGAACGGATCGTGCGGCTGGACGGCGTGCCGATGATTCAAGACGGTTCATGCCGGGGGATGCTGTTCCTGCTTCAGGAGGTAACGGAAATCCGCCGGCTGGAGAAAATGCGCAGCGAGTTCGTAGCCAATGTATCCCATGAGCTGAAGACTCCGGTCGCTGCAGTAAAAGGTTTTGCCGAGACCCTGCTTGGCGGAGGAGTCACTGACGAGAAAACCGCGCGCTCTTTTCTGCAAATTATCTATGATGAGAATGAGAGGCTGAACCGCCTGATCGGAGACATTCTGGAACTCTCCAAAATAGAATCCAAACGCGTCCAGCTTGAATGCTCACCGGTGCATTTGATTGAATTCTTCGATTCCGTGCTTGAAACGCTCAGCAAGGTAGCCGAGAAGAAGAATATCAGCTTGCGCGCGGATGTGCCTGCAGAGCTGTTTATGGAGGGGGATGAAGATAAGCTGCGCCAGATCTTTATGAACCTGTTGTCCAATGCGATTAATTACACTCATGAAGGCGGAAGCGTAAATATAATTGTGGTTAACACCCAAAAGAATGACGGGATAGAGACGGTTACCTTTACCGTAAGAGATACCGGCATGGGAATTCCACGGAAGGACCTGCCGCGGATTTTCGAACGCTTTTACCGGGTGGACAAAGCCAGATCCAGAAGCTCCGGCGGAACCGGGCTTGGATTGTCCATTGTCAAGCATCTGGTTGAGCTGCATCACGGATCGATTTCTGTAGAAAGCGACCTTGGAATCGGCAGCTCCTTTATTTTGGAACTTCCACTGCTGCAGGAAGGTTCTCACTAAACGGACAGTGTCAATATCAGGGGGAGTTTTGTTCGCTGCCCGGATTTCCAGCAAGGATTCAAAGAGCTAGTATTAATTCTAGAGGCTTAAAAATTATGAATCCTTTGCTATTTTACACCGGGTTAACATTCTGGTGATATGATGGGCTTGCCTGCAGTTTTGTAAAATTGAAAACATATGAAGACGGGGGAAACTATGGCACAACGATTGCTTGTCATTGAAGACGAACCGACACTGTCCCGGCTGCTGTCGTATAATTTGACGCAGGAAGGCTATGAGGTCACCGTTGAGGATCATGGAACGGCAGGATATGACCGTGCGACTAGAGAACCTTTTGACTTAATCGTACTGGATCTGATGCTGCCTGGAATGAATGGGATTGATATTCTGGATAAGCTGCGCGGTCAAGGCATCCGTACGCCTGTAATCGTGCTGACTGCCAAAAATGCCGAAGAGGACGTGGTGCGGGGGCTGAAATCAGGCGCCGATGATTATATAACCAAGCCTTTTGGCGTATCTGAACTGCTTGCCCGTGTCAGTGCAGTACTGCGCCGGATTTCCGGGCTGGCCGAAGAAGTTCAGCCGGATACTTCAGTACCCGCATCTACCATAATCCTGGGACAACTGGAGATTTACCCTGAGCGGTATGAGGTATTACTGGGTGGTCAGAGCATCAATCTCCGGCCCAAAGAATTCGAGGTTCTGCTGTATCTGGCCCGCAAGCCGGGGGTGGTGCTTACACGTGATGATCTGATGAATGCCGTCTGGGGCTTTGATTACATTGGAGGACAGCGCACCGTAGACGTGCATGTCAGTTCCCTGCGCAAGAAGCTTGAGCTGGACCCGGAATCCGTGCATATCGATTCGATCCGCGGAGTGGGCTACAAACTTGTGGTGAACAAAAAAAGAAGCCCGGTCATGTAAAATAAAGGTGTTCTTTTATAAGTGAATGCATAAATATCTAGCATTTTGGCAAAAGCTATGAATTGGATTCGTAGGTTGACCGTGGCAAGTCCTCACAATGTGAGGGCTTTTTGTTTCTTGATGTTTTGTCATCCAAACCTTACATATGATTTAACATTCTGTTAACAATTCTCTTCAACTCTATTTACACTGAAAGCTTATCATGGGGTACGAAGATGATGAGAAGGAGACACAAAAACTAATGAAATCCATCATTGACATAGAGAAGCTAGATCTCTACTATGAGTCATTTCACGCGCTGAAAAGCGTGGACCTTCAAGTGCCTGAGAAACAGGTGACCGCTTTTATCGGACCCTCCGGTTGCGGGAAGTCCACCCTTTTGCGTACTCTTAACCGTATGAACGATATGATCCCCGGTACACGTATTGAAGGTAAGGTTAACATTAGCGGCAAAAATATTTACAGCGACGAGGTGGAAGTGGAAAGCCTGCGTAAGCAGGTAGGCATGGTGTTCCAGCAGCCGAATCCATTCCCCAAATCGATCTATGACAATGTGGCTTACGGTCCCCGTCTGCACGGAGTACGCGGCAAAGCGGAGCTGGATGTGCTGGTGGAACAGAGCCTGCGCCAATCCGCCCTGTGGGAGGAAGTTAAGGATTTCCTTAAGAAATCGGCTCTCAGTCTCTCCGGCGGGCAGCAGCAGCGTCTTTGCATTGCCAGAGCGCTTGCGGTACAGCCGGACATTCTCCTGATGGATGAGGCGACCTCCGCTCTGGACCCGGTATCCACACTTAAGATTGAGGAACTGGTACAGGAGCTGCGGGACAAGTATACGATTGTCATGGTCACACATAATATGCATCAGGCCGCACGGGTATCGGGCCGCACAGTGTTTTTCCTGAACGGTGTAATCGTGGAGGCTGCGGATACCGAGATGCTGTTCTCGAATCCGAAGGACTCCCGCACTGAAGACTATATATCAGGACGCTTCGGCTGATCCAACTGATTGGCATATTCCCGGAGTGACAGGCTGACCATACGTTTTTGAGGAGGATCGCTTTTATAATGATTCGCAGAAAAGAATTCGATAAAGATTTGGAAGAGCTGCGCAGCCTGCTGCAGCAGATGGGCGAGCATGTAACAGACGCGCTGGAAGGTGCGGTACTTGCTCTGCAGAACCTGGACACTGAGCGAGCTCAGGAGATCGTGAAGGCGGATTTGCGGCTCAATGCCATGGAAGACAGAATCATGGAAATCGGTTCGCGGCTCATCATCACCCAGCAGCCGGTAGCGAAGGACCTTCGCCGTATTATTGTAGCGTTCAAAATATCAAGCGATCTGGAGCGGATGGGGGATCTGGCACTGGATGTGGCCAAGGTCACTATGCGGATCCAAGGTCAACAGCTGATTAAGCCACTTGTGGATATTCCGCGTATGGCAGAGATTGTAGCGGGAATGATTACGGAAGCGATTCAATCCTATCTGGACGAAAATACCGATTTGGCCTACAAAATGGCTCAAGATGACGACCTGGTGGACCAACTGTACAGCGGGATGATTAATGAGCTGTATGCTTATATGGTCGAAAAACCGGAATTCTTGAATCAGGCGATGCTGCTGACGCTGGTTGGCCGGTATATCGAGCGGATAGCGGATCATGCCACCAACATTGGCGAGAGTGTAGTCTACCTGGTGACCGGCAAACGTCCTGATTTGAATCAATAGCAGAATGACCTGTTTTCATTAGACACGTTGATAAGAAGGGGCGTTATTGCCTTTGAAACTCAGACAGCAAGCTTTCTTCAGTGAAGGCTTGCTTTTTTTTGTATGACTAGAGCATTTCCGCGATGAACGACCTCTTGCTGTTTCTGCTTGAGCAGGGCATATGGTAAAATGTAAAGAAGTATGCAAGATAAAGGCGAGGTGCAGAAATGGACAAGTTGATTCTAATAGATGGCAATAACATTATTTACCGCGCATTTTTCGCAATGCCGCCGCTGACGAATACCGCAGGGCAGCAGACCAACGCAGTGTACGGATTTACAACCATGCTGCTGCGCTTGATTGAAGAGCATAAGCCCACCCATATGATTGTAGCCTTTGATGCAGGGAAGATCACATTTCGGCATGAAGGTTATGAAGACTACAAAGGCGGCCGTCAAAAGACACCACCTGAGCTCTCCGAACAGTTCCCGATGCTAAAAGACCTGCTGCGCAATCTCGGTGTGCCGCAATTTGAAATTAACGGCTACGAAGCTGACGATATTATCGGAAGTATATCCCGGGAAGCCGATGAGGCTGGACGCCAGGTTATGATTGTGTCCGGGGATAAGGATATGCTTCAGCTGGCTTCGGATCATACGACAGTGGCTTTGGTGCGTAAAGGGGTTACCGAGGTTGAAATGTACGGGCCTCAGCAAATCCGCGACAAATACGACCTCACTCCACAGCAGATCATCGATCTCAAGGGTCTGATGGGAGATGCCAGTGATAATATCCCCGGCGTTCCAGGGGTCGGCGAGAAGACGGCACTGAAACTGCTGCAGCAGTTCGGTTCGGTAGAAGGCGTGCTGGCCGGAACGGATGAGCTGAAGGGTAAAATGAAGGAGAAGCTGGAGGAACATGCAGACAGCGCTGTAATGAGTAAGAAACTGGCGACCATCTACCGTGAGGTTCCACTGGAGCATGCCTGGGAGGATATGGTCTTCACCGGAATCAAAAAGGATACTGCCGGCCCGGCGCTGGCCAAGCTGGAATTCAAGTCCCTGCTCGAGCGTCTGTCACTGAGCGCCTACGCTCCTGCAGGTGAAGACCCTGAAGACGGAACTGAAGCGGCTCCGGTTGCGGAGCTGGATATCACCGTCGTAGGGGAAACGGAGCTGCCGGAGCTGCTGGCTGCTTTGCCTGGCATTTCTGCGCTGCATGTGGAGACAAACGGTGAGAATCCGCATCGTTCGGAAGTGATCGGCATCGGCTTTTCCTCGCCAGAGCAGCACTTTTTCGTGCCCTTTGCACTGCTGAAGAGCCCTGCTGCGGCGAAGCTGCGGGATTGGCTCGGAGATGAGAAAGCACCCAAAAGCGGATATGATCTGCACCGAGCAGATCTGGCGCTGCATTGGCAGGGAATTGCTTTTGCCGGAGCCGCTAATGACGTTCAGCTAGCTGCCTATCTGCTGGACCCTACGGAAGCCAACCAGAATCTGAATGACCTTACAGCCAAATATGGTCTGCCCCGATTGTCTCCGGATGAAGAGGTATTCGGCAAAGGCGCTAAATATAAAATACCGGAGCTTGAAATCCTGGGCAATCATGTCGCCCGCAAAAGCGCCACTGTGCTTGGTATCGTGCAGAAACAGCAGCAGGAGCTGACGGACACGGATATGACCGGCCTGTTTGTCGATCTGGAAATGCCGCTGTCACGCATTCTGGCTGACATGGAGAAGCAGGGGATTGCTGTCAACAAACAGGATCTGATCGATCTCGGCAAGGAGTTTGAGGCCCAGATTTCCAGGCTGGTATCGGATATTTATTCGATTTGCGGTACTGAGTTCAACCTCAACTCCCCGAAGCAGCTGGGGGAAATTCTGTTCGTGAAGCTGGGCCTGCCTGTTGTCAAAAAGACGAAGACTGGTTATTCCACGGATGCCGAGGTGCTGGAGAAGCTGGCTCCCTACCATGATGCTGTAAGGCTGATTCTCCAATACCGTACCATTGCCAAGCTTCAGTCCACCTACGTAGAAGGTCTGCTTAAGGAAATCTCTGCGGAGACCGGCAAGGTGCATACCTTTTACCGCCAGACGATCGCAGCAACCGGACGACTTAGCAGCCAGTTTCCAAATTTGCAGAATATTCCGATCCGTCTGGAGGAAGGCCGCAAAATCCGCAAGGTCTTTGTGCCCTCCGAGCCGGGTTGGTCGATACTGGCGGCAGACTACTCGCAGATCGAATTGCGTGTACTGGCGCATATTTCCGGTGATGAGCGGATGAAGGAAGCTTTTCTGGAGGATATGGACATTCACACCAAAACAGCGATGGATGTGTTCGGTGTTGCCGCCGACCAAGTGGACAGCAACATGCGACGTTCCGCCAAAGCGGTCAATTTCGGGATTGTCTACGGGATAAGTGATTACGGCCTGTCCCAGAACCTGAATATTCCGCGCAAAGAGGCTGCACATTTCATTGAGCAGTATTTCGAAGTGTTCAAAGGTGTGCGCCGTTACATGGACGATATTGTAGTGGAAGCCCGCAAGCAGGGCTATGTAACCACACTGCTGGAACGCCGCCGCTATCTGCCGGAGATTAATGCGAAGAACTTCAATCTGCGCTCTTTTGCCGAACGTACAGCGATGAATACTCCAATTCAGGGGACAGCGGCGGATATCATCAAGCTGGCTATGGTTCACATGGACAAGGCGCTGCACCAGCGCGGTCTTAAAAGCCGCATGCTGCTGCAGGTACACGATGAACTAGTGTTCGAAGTACCCGAAGATGAGCTTGAGCTAATGAAACAATTGCTGCCGGAGGTAATGGCAGGAGCGCTCAAGCTATCTGTACCACTCAAGGCAGAGGTAAGTTATGGAAGCAACTGGTATGAGGCGAAATAGGCCCCCGCAAGGATCGTATATCCGGTATAATGAAGGGGAGGTGAGCCATTATGCCGGAATTACCGGAAGTAGAAACTGTCAAAAGAACACTTAATGCCTTGATTACAGGCAAGCAGATACAGAACGTCACCGTCCGGCTGCCGCGGATCATCCAACGTCCGGACGATATTCAGGCTTTTGCGGGCATGCTGGCAGGCCATACTGTAGTACAAGTGGAGCGCAGAGGGAAATTTTTACGTTTTGTGCTGGATGGACTTGTCATGGTATCCCATCTGCGGATGGAGGGCCGCTACGGCCTTTATCAGGGAGAGGAGCCGCTGGACAAGCATACCCATGTGATTTTTCATTTTACGGATGGTACGGAGCTGCGGTACACAGATGTGCGCCAGTTCGGGACGATGCATCTGTTCCAGCCGGGGGAAGATTTGCTGCTGCCGCCGTTGAAGAAGCTGGGAGAGGAGCCGCTTGATCCATCTTTTACACCGGAACGTTTCAAGGAAATCGTATCAGGCAAAAGCACCAAAATTAAGCCGCTGCTGCTCAATCAGGAATATGTAGTCGGCATCGGAAATATTTATGTGGATGAAGCACTGCACCGTGCCCGTATTCACCCGGAAACGGGCGCCAAGTCGCTTACCGGAAGTCAGCTGGATCAGCTGCATCATGCCATTGTCGCAACGTTGACTGAGGCTGTGAATGCAGGAGGATCTTCGGTGAAATCGTATGTCAACGGCCAGGGAGAGAGCGGAAGCTACCAGCATCAGCTGCTTATCTACGGACGCAAGGATCAGCCTTGTGCGAGCTGCGGCACGCTGATCGAGAAAAGTGTGGTGGGCGGCAGAGGCACGCATTATTGTCCAAACTGTCAGCCGCAAAAGGGAATTTAAAGTAAGCGTTACATCGTAAGATTTGGCACTGCTGTACTTCCGGTTTTACGCTAATATTGTCCATGCAGTAATAAAAGCCAGGCACTCAATACCTGTCCCGCCCATATACTGTGTGAAGAATGCTGATTAGAGCGAACGGAGCCTTGCCCGGAGCCATCCGGGCGGGCTGCCGGTTCTTCACGGGAGGGATTGCGGGTGTTCAGCCCATTTTTTTCACTGCTGCTGCTGGCGTTTGCCCTGAGTTTGGATGGTTTTGGTGTAGGTGTTACATATGGGCTTCGTAAAATGAAAATACCGCTGCTCTCAATCCTGATTATCTCGCTGTGCTCGGGGATCGTTATCGGTGTCTCTATGCAGGTCGGTGTGCTGCTGGCCAAGGTGGTTTCTCCTCATGCCGCATCCAGTATTGGAGCGGTTATTCTCGTCTTGATGGGCTGCTGGTCTTTGTTCCAGATGCTGATGCAGAAGGAAAAAGAGCATCGTACGGAAGACGAAGGCGGGAAGTCCGACGGCGCGGCTAGACGGGAGACGGCTGCTGCTCTTGCCGGGAGCAATGGTGTTGAGAATTCCTTGGAAGCAGAGGACGGAGAGCCGTCTAAATCGGAAGTTTTCTCACTGGAGCTGAGGCATCTTGGAGTAGTGATCCAGATTCTTCGCACACCTTCTTCCGCCGATATGGATGCTTCCGGCAGCATATCCTCTATGGAAGCGATGGTGCTTGGAATTGCACTGTCGCTGGATGCATTTGGCGCGGGCCTTGGAGCGGCATTACTGGGATTCAGTCCGGTCTCTACGTCGCTGATGATTGCTCTCTTTAGCGGAACTTTCCTGCTACTTGGGATGAAGACAGGGCTGAAGCTGTCAGGAAGCTACTGGATGAGGCATGCTGCCTTACTTCCTGCGTTATTATTAATTGCAATGGGAATAATGAAGCTATTATGAGGTGAGTACATGATTATGGGCTTAACCGGAGGCATTGCCTCCGGAAAAAGCACCGTATCCGCAATCTTTGTGGATAAGGGGGCGCGACTGGTTGATGCCGATGTCATTGCCAGAGAGGTAATGCTTCCGGAGTCTCCGGTGCTGGCCGCAGCCGTGCAAGAGTTTGGAGAAGAAATCCTGCAGCCGGATGGAACGCTGAACCGGGCCAGACTTGGAGAGATCGTTTTTCACGATCCTGATGCCCGGCAGAAGCTGAATGAGCTGACACATCCGGCGATCCGCCGGGAGATTAAGAACCGTATGTATGCTTTGGAACAGGAAGTACCCCAGCAATTGGTTATAGTGGATATTCCGCTCTTGTATGAATCCCGTCTGGACAATCTGTTTCAGGAGATCATCGTGGTCTACGTTCCCCGTGAGCTTCAGCTGGACCGTCTGATGGAACGCAATACGCTTACAATGGAGCAGGCTGAAGGCAGATTGAGTGCCCAAATGGACATTGAGCAGAAGCGTAGTAAAGCCACCTATGTCATCGACAACAGTGGTAATCTGGATAATACAAGGCAGCAGGTTGCAGCTTTATGGGACAGGCTGGGTCTATCATGAAATGGCTGCGTAAAAAAAGAGTGCTGCTCCTGCTGTTCGTTGGCTTTACAGCCATTCTGTTCTTGAGTACGAATTGGATGTCCTGGTTTTATCCCATTTATTATAAGAATGAGATCCGAAAGCACAGTCTTACCTATGAGATGGATCCGTTCCTTGTGGCGGCAATCATCCGGGTTGAGACGAATTATAAAACTGGACGTGAGTCCAAAAAAGGCGCCATAGGTCTTATGCAGCTGATGCCGGATACCGCCAAGTGGGCACTCGAAAAGGCCAAGCTCCCGGATGTATCGCTGGACAGGCTTAAGGAAGAGCCATCCGCTAACATTGAGCTGGGTACCTGGTATCTGTCTTCGCTGTCCCGCAAGTTTGACGGCAACCGCATAGCGGTTATTGCTGCATATAACGCTGGCCCAGGCAAGGTGCAGCGCTGGTTGGATGAAGGGGACTGGGACGGGAGCGAGGCGGCAGTGAAAGATATTCCGATTGGCGAGACCCGTCATTATGTGCAGCGTGTCATTTATTATTATGAACAGTACACAGAGATCTATAATGAGTTCTAGAGTGCATAATCTTACATTTTCTGTAATTTCCTTAAGTTAGTCCCCTGTTTATGCAAAAAAGAAGTATTACACGACCCAAAAGTCGAATAATACTTCTTGGCAAACTTATGGTGAAATGTTTATTTGAACTGACCTGCCAGTGATTGTTCAGCCAGGGTTACAAGACGTTTAGTGATGTAACCACCGATCGAACCATTTTCATAAGAAGTTTTATTGCCTTGGTATCCATCTGGGGAGAGCGTAATACCGAGTTCTTGGGCAACTTCGTATTTCAGTTGATCCAAGGCACCGCGTGCATTTGGAGCTACCAGGTTATTGGAGCTGTTATTTTGGCTCATTACTGTTCACCTCCTATCGGTTGGTAACTGTATTATGTGCTGGACTTGCCATCTTCATAACAATAAATAAACGGTGATTTATGGAAATTAGAATGAGCGCCTCAAAGCCGGATTCCTTGCCGGACCGGGACGACACCTATATTGCAAAAGGAAGTGATTAAGCTTATGAAATGCCCATACTGTGATCACACGAATACCAAAGTGCTGGACTCCCGTCCGGCCAATGAAAATAAGTCAATCCGCCGCAGGCGGGAATGCGAGTCATGCAGCCGGCGGTTCACCACGTTTGAGATGATCGAAGAAACGCCACTGATTGTGATCAAAAAAGGCGGCAGCCGCGAAGAATTCAGCCGCGACAAAATCCTGCGCGGCCTGATCCGCGCCTGCGAGAAACGTCCCGTCTCCGTCGAGCGCCTGGAGGTCATCGTCTCCGAAGTCGAGAAGTCCCTGCGCGGGATCGCCTTGGCCGAAGTGGAGAGCCGTCAGATCGGCGAGCTCGTTATGGAGCAGCTCTACCCTGTAGATGAAGTCGCTTACGTCCGGTTCGCCTCCGTCTATCGCCAGTTCAAGGACATCAACATGTTCATGAAGGAGCTCAAAGGCCTGTTGTCCAAGAGTACCGGAGAGCTGGAGGGATTATAGGGAGCTGCTGAAGGTTATACTATGTGGAGTGAGAGCGTTCTCTCTTTACCCTGCAAGCTGAGTGGAACTGTCCCTGTGAAGCAATAAGCCGCCGTACTGTAAGGTGGTTTATTGCTACTCCTAAATCCTTAGGCGGACGGGCAGAGGATCACTCCAAAAACTTTTTTAACAAAAGTGTTGACACTGAGTCCGGAATTTTATATTATATAGAAGTCGCCTACGAAACAAATTAACTTCTTAGTGACATGAACGTTACAGATAAAGTCAGTTTTTAGAATACATATTGTACTTCTAAAAGGCTTCATGGGGCCATAGCTCAGCTGGGAGAGCGCATCGCTGGCAGCGATGAGGTCAGGGGTTCGATCCCCCTTGGCTCCACCAAACTTCATATGGACTCTTAGCTCAGTTGGTAGAGCAGTAGACTCTTAATCTATTTGTCCAGGGTTCGAGCCCCTGAGAGTCCATCCTAAAGAAACGGCAGAAATGCCGTTTCTTTGCTGTATAGGGAATTATACTGTGATAACTCCGATGAAAGTTAGAGGGATAAACGTGAAGAAAGAGACCAGGGGAAAGGAAATACCTCTGAACTAACCGTGAACGGGCTAGAGAACAGAATGAAAGGTAGAAATACCTCTGATCTCGCCATAAGCGGGCTAGCAAGCAGAACGAGAGGTAGAAATACCTTTGATTTGGGAGCAATGCCGTTACCTGCGGCAATAAGATACTGGTTTCATGAGTTTGTTCTTGTTTTATGTCGTAACTTCATATGTTCTTAGATTACTTAAATAGATGTGTTGAGGACTATTTACAGTCGATATCCATAAAAGCAAATGGTATAAGAGAAGCTGAAAAGGAACTAGATCATCAATTAATTCAGAGCTATCAAATTAACGGGTTAATTATCTTCAAATTATTGCTGTTCCCGAAAGCGGTTTCTATGATTGATTTGTCAACCAATTCTAGAATTTGTCATTGAATATAC